>JAADHG010000319.1 GCA_013151975.1 Chlorobiota bacterium
ATTCAATAACAAATACTTAAAACTTCACTCTAAAACTAAAATTTGGTGTGATACCTAAGGATAAAATTTCTACTTTAGAAATGGTGCTGTCATCGTTGATAGTGTAATATGTGTTGATAATATTTGCTTTGTCTAAAATATTCCAAAGTGAGAACCCAACAATAGCATTAGATTTTTCTCCAACTTTAAAAGTATAAGTTGACGAGAAATCTGTTCGCAAATAGTCATCAAGATTGCTGCTATTAGGTGTGTTGTAATTAATGAAATTATTGGTTAATGGATTAATAGCATCAGGTTCTGTAAACGGTTTTCCGTTACGCCAATTTACACCTAAAGCAAACTTAAATTTATTAAAGGAGTACGTTCCTGCAAAGGTAAAAGCATGCCTAACATCAACATTATTTGGAAACTCTTTATTAAAATTAAGACCTTTAAATGTATAATCATTTTTACTATAGGAATAGCTTAACCATGCACTTACATTTTTAAATTGTTTGTTAATTAAAAAATCAATTCCTTTTACTTGATAACTACCAATAGCATTTACAAATTGATATTGGTTTTGAAACCCTTGACTTCGTGTTGTAATTCCATCTACCTTTTTTATATAAGCTTCGGCACTAACGATTAGATTGTTTTTATTAAAATGAATCCCAGTTGATAACTGTTTGCTCTTTATTATAGGAATATTACTGTTATTTGATAAAATCCAACGGCGTTTTTCAATGCCTAAGAAATCGTTTTGTAGGTCTATTATTTGGGACGTTGTTTGACTTTTTAATTCGCCTAAAACCTCTAAGCGAAAGTAATTTAGAAAGCGTTGATTAAAACTCAGGCGCGGTTCAATAAGTGTTTCTGAAAATTTATCGAAATAATTAGCACGTATTCCAAACCTTACATTCGTATTTTGTGAGTTTGATACAAATCTTATATCATTAAAAACAGCATGGGTTCTTAATACTTCTTTAATAAGTCTTCTAAAAATAGGATTGTTTAAATCTTCTAAGTTACTAACGCCTACTTCGGTAAACTGATAGCCGCCATTTAAAAATATATTATCATTAATTTGATATTTGTAATGAACCTTTATACCATTATCAATAACCTCATTTTCTTGAATTAAACGTTGGTTATTAATTACATCAAAGTTTATGGCTTCTAATTCGTAATCAGATATATAAACTTGAAAAGATGTAGATAGTTTTGAACTCCATTTTCTAACATAATCTAAAGATGCTGCAAAGTTTCGTTGTACTAATTTGCTGTCTAAAATTTCGTCTATATTGTTAATTCTAGATTGCTCTTCATAATTTAAATTATTGTAAACATTTAAAAAGTTAACACGTAACTTGTCTTTTTTAGAAATGTTATATAATAGTTTAGCTGTAACATCATAAAAGTAAAACCGTTCGTTTCTAGAAATAGAATTATTTTGGTTTTTAGTAAGATCTGTGTCTTGAAAAATACGTTTGAAATATTGGTCGTATGTAGGTGTTAAAATTAAATCGGTAACTGATCGTCTTGCTGATAATTGTATTTCGGTTTTTTTGCTTAATGGTATTTTTGCATAAGCACCTGCATTTATTAAATTAAAACCTGCACCGCCAGATGCAGCTTTGCTAATAACGTTAGATGAGCGCATATCAATAATACTAGAAACACCATCACCATACATGGAACTCGTTCCATTTTTTGACACTACCACATTTTGTGTTAAATATGGATTAAAGGCAGAAATTAACCCAAAAAAGTGGCCAGATTGATACATTTTAATACCATCCCAAAGGATAAGGTTTTGGTCATGTGTGCCTCCTCTAATATTTACATTTGAAACGCGCTCGTCTACACTTTGAATACCAGGTAGTGCTTGTATAACTTGCAATACATCTGGTTCAATGAGGCCTGGAAGAATACCAAAAGTATTTGGCTTTAAGATTGTAGTACCGTCGTTTTTCAGGGAGATACCTTTTGTAAGGTAATCGGTTAAAACAACTTCATCTAGTAATTGAGTATTAAATGGCTTGGGTTGTTTTCCTTTTTTAATAACAATAAAAGTATTGTTGAGCTTTTCAAAAACTAAATTGGTATTATTTTCTAGGTAGATTAGTAGTTCTTCAAACGATAACTTTTGTGAAGGAATATTAATAGTTTTTCCTTTTAAATTAGCATCAGCATAAGAAAATTGAACGTTATATTGAGTTTCAACTTGTTTTAAAAAAGAAATAAGGGTTTGCTGTTCTTCTTTAATTGATTGCGCTTCTGCATTCAAAAAACTAAAGAAAAATAAGAGAAAATATAGAAAAACTAAAGTTGTTCTACTCACGCGATAATACTATAGCTTTATTGTTTTGTAAACTATAATTTAGATTTAACGGTAAAGTTATAGATTTTAGTGCAAGTTCTTTGTCGTTATGTACAAAACTTCCAGTAAATAACTGCTTTAAATCTATATCTTGAGTATTAATGGTAACATTGTATTGTCTTTCAAACTCACGAATAACATAAGCGAATGGCATACTTTTGAAGGAACTTTCATTGTTAATCCATGATGGATTTGAGGCTGTTTCTTTTTCTTTAGCAATAATTTCCCCATCTATTAATAAAAAGCTATTTCCTGGTTTAAGAATTACAATGTTTGTGTTGTGAGTTACCTTAACCGAACCTTCATAACATATTACTTCAAAATAGTTATTACGTTGTTTTATATTAAATTGAGTTCCTAATACAGTAACTGTACCAGTTGAGGTGTTGACACTAAATTTAGAACCTTTTGTAACTTTAAAAAAGGCTTCACCTTCAAGTGTAACATCGCGGTTGGTTTCCCAGTCACTCTTATTATAAGTTAAGGTTGAAGCCGCATTAAGTAATACTTGAGATGCATCAGGTAATTGTATTTCTGTTTTTTGAGCGGCAAGTGTAGATATATTTGTATCTAATGTTGTAGTGTAATAATACACGCTAAATGAAAGTGCCAATATTGCAGCAATTCTTAAAACAGGTCTTAGCCAATTTTTAGAACGTTGCTTAGAATTTATATGCTGTAAAGCAGTATTAAGCTCCTCTGAAGTATTATATTCGGGAGCTTTAAACTGCATCACGCTATTTGATAATTGTACTAAATCGTCATAATCTTCAAGCTGTTTGAAAGCTTCAAGTTCTTGAACGTTTAGTTCATTATCTAACCATTTTTTTATTAAATCTTCTCGTTTCATAATTCGTAATACAACTATATAACAATTAAACTTTAAAAACTCCTACCTTATTAATTTAATTAAACTCGCAAACTGCGGCTGTAAACTGTTTGCTTAATCCTAACTTACTATATTATATGCCTTCAATATCTTCTCTTAATTTTTTGAGTGCACCATAGATTCGTTTTTCAACAGCTTTAGTTGAGATGTCTAAAAGTTCGGCTATTTCTCTATGCTTTTTACCTTCAATTCTATTTAATAAAAAGGCGGTGCGTTGTGCTTCGGTTAAATTTGCAATGGCATTTTGCAGTTTTTTCATATACTCATCTCCTTCTAAAATGAATTCGGGAGTTTCATTTGTAGATGTCTTGGGTTTTTCTTTTTGATATTTTAAAACCACTTTTTGATGTGCGGCCTCATTAAGCATTAAATTATTAGCCACAGTAAACAAATAAGATTTTGCCTTGTTTGGACTTATGGTATTACAATTTTCCCACAGTTTAATAAAAGCATCCTGTACTTTATCTTTAGGGTTAAAGGACTCGCCAAATTTATAATATAAAAAATCATGTAGGCTTTTAGAGTATTTTGTAAATAGTGTAGAAAATAAATTTTCATTACAAATATTATCATTTATATCTATATTCATTTATTGTAGTTTGGTACCATAAAAATAAAAAAAAAGAAGCGCAAAGGTAGGAGTTTTTAAAGTTTAACTGTTTTATATAAAAAATCAAGTTTAACAAAAGCCTACATTATGAAAGCGAAATTTACAAAAGTACTGTTATTTACCTTTTTTGCCCTTTTAACTTTTACATCTTGTCAAAATGAGATTACTGAGATAACGCAAGCTGATACACAGCAAGTTATTGCCCCAAATTCTCCTTTGGCAAATCTTATGGTATCCACATCTATAAATGATGGTTCTGTAGATAATATTATGGACAACTCAGATTGTATGTCTATTAATTTACCTGTAACAATTATTGTAAACAGTATTACTATTACAATAAATACATTGCAAGATTTAGAGCTTATTGAAGCGATTTTCGAAGAATTTAATGATGACCTTGATGAATTAGAATTTCTTTTTCCTATCACAATTGTTTTAAATGATTATACAGAAGTTGTCATAGAAAATCAAAATGAGTTAGCAGATTTTATTGAAAGATGCTCAAATGTTGATGAACCTGTTGAATGTATAGATTTTCAATACCCTATTTCGTTTTCTATTTTTAATGCAGATTTTCAAGTTATTGATACTGTAGTTATTGAAAGTGATGAAGACTTATATCATTTTTTAGATAGATTAGATGATGCTGATGGAGGTGCAATAATTGCAAGTTTAAACTTTCCTGTTACTATGGTTTTTGCCAATGGAGAAACTGTAGAAATAAATAGTAATCAAGAATTAGAACGCGTAATTAATGATGCACAAGGTATGTGTGAAGATAATCATGGTTGTGATATAACAGCAGTAGATACGTTTTTAACTGAGTGTCATTGGAATATCCATTATTATAATGATGCTGAGAATTATAGACCGTTTGATTTATATTTTTTAGAAAATGGAGAATTAAAAGTAGTTAGCCAAGAAAATACAATTATAGCAAGAGGTAACTGGAATACATCTGTAACTGATGCTGGAGTAGTATTAACAATTTCAGAATTGTCAGACTTCTCAGAGGTATTGGAAGGTGATTGGTTAATTGATGAATGTCATGAAAATAGATATAAACTAATAAGAGAAAATGCTGGAGTAGATAATACAAGAATGGTAATTAAACAACATTGTGAAGATGAACCAAACTGTAGTGCTCAAGAAGTAAGATCATTCCTTAATGAATGTCAATGGTTTGCGGGTTCCAATTTATTTGATAATGTACCTGCTGCAGCATTCAATTTCCAAGAGAATCATGTGTTAGTTGCTACGATAACAAATACTGGTGAGGAAGTAGCAGGAACTTGGAATGTAGAACTTACAGATGAAGGTATTATTCTTGGTATAGAATTACCAGCACCTTATGATGTAATATCAAAACGATGGAAGATTTCAGAATGTGGAGAACATAGAGTAAAAATGATTAGCGGGGATTACTATCTTGTTTTTGAAAGAGAATGTCAAAATAATCCGTTTGAATGTTTTGATGATACTGAGCTTGTTGTTTGTGACGACGATACAATAAATGGCTTTGCACAGTTTAACTTAGAAATGGTGTTTCCTAATTGTCCACAAGATAATGTAGAGGTAACATATCACGCTACTGAGAATGAAGCTGAGAGCGGTATAAATAGTTTACCAACTGTTTATGAAAATAATACAAATCCACAAGTTATATATGCTCGAGTAGCTGTTGCAGGTAATAATACCAACTATGAAGTGTTTGAAGTGGTATTATATGTTGAAGACTGTAGCACAAGTTGTACAGAAACTCAAGTAGATGCTTATTTAATAGAAGCCAATTGCCATTGGGTACCAGCTGCAATAAATGGTAGTAACGATTTTGTTGATTATGATTTCTACTTCAACGAGAATCTAGATTTAGTGATTGTTTTAGATGGTGCTGAAACTGTAGGAACTTGGATGACTACTCAAGGTGCTGACGGCGTTATAGTTAGCATGAGTCAAATTAGTGATCCATTACAACAATTTAATGGAGAATGGTTGGTTGTAGAATGTGGTGCAGAACGTATGGTGCTTACAAATAATAATATAGAATTAATCCTAGAACGTGAGTGTCAATAAAAAATTAAAAGAATACTATTAGCTTAACAAGCTTTAGTTGTTTTTAGTTATTGGTTAGTTAAAAAAGGTTACAATTATTTGTAACCTTTTTTTTATAAACATAACTTCAATAATACGCATCAAATCGTTAAATTTGCAATTCTTAAAATTTGAAATAGAATATGTTTGATAACTTAAGCGATAAGCTAGATAAAGCACTTCACGTTCTTAAAGGACATGGAAGTATAACCGAGGTAAATGTAGCAGAAACCCTTAAAGAAGTACGTCGCGCACTTTTAGATGCCGATGTTAATTTTAAGATTGCAAAGGAATTTACAAATAGAGTAAAAGAGAAAGCGTTAGGGCAAAATGTACTTACCAATTTACAACCAGGTCAACTTCTAGTTAAGATTGTAAAGGACGAGCTTACTGCATTAATGGGTGGAGAAGCTGCTGGTATAAATTTATCAGGGACACCATCAATAATTTTAATGTCTGGATTGCAAGGGTCTGGTAAAACAACTTTTTCTGGGAAGCTTGCAAATTATCTTAAAAACAAAAAAACAAAAAAACCTTTATTAGTTGCGTGTGATGTGTATCGTCCAGCAGCGATAGATCAGTTACATATCGTTGGAGAACAAATTAATGTTGAGGT
>JAADHG010000074.1 GCA_013151975.1 Chlorobiota bacterium
AATATATTTTATCGGTTGACGGAAAGTTTAACATGGAGGGAAAAATCCGTTTTGGTTTTGCCCAAGAATTTAAGTTTTTAATGCTCAAGTTAAGTTCAGCCAATACAACTTCAGTTTCCGTTAAAACCGCTTCGAACTCAGGCTTTTTTAAATCTTCATAAAGCGCAGTAACAATATCTTTTTCACGTTTTATAACTTCAGCTTTTAAACGCTTTAAGGCTTGCTTTCTAAAATTAATATCTTTGGTAGCATGCGATTTAAAAAATGCACTTTGTTTTGATACTATCTCGTTTATACTTAGGTTGTTTTCCATTTATTTTATAATAAGAACATTCTTAGAAGTGGATTTAATTTCGTCTTCATTCATCATCATTTTTCTAAATTCACCTTTGTTATAGAGTTCTGCTTGATCTTTATAATGTGGACTAAATGGGTTTCCAGATTGCCCAGTTGGTAGAATACTCATACTATTTTCAATATCAGAAAAATCAATAACACGTCGTGTTGAAGGACCAGTATTAACTTTGTATTCTCCAGTTTCATCATAGAAAAAAGCTAAATTATTAATAACCTCTCTGGTACCGTTAATTTCAAAAGGACCAACATTAAAATAAGAACGTAAGGCATCTACTTTCCCGATTGGGTGTTGGTGCTCAAGCGTATGTACTTTATTCCATGTCCATTGCGAGACATTATTTCCTAATTGATTTTCTAGAAATGATATAGCTTCTAGATACGATTGTGTGACAATATCTTTTCTAGATTCACTTTTATCTTTGGTATCAATATTATCAAACCAAATAGAGTTTTCGTTTGTAAATAGAGGCGCAATGGTACGTTTTAAAAGATGTGTTTTCATAATTTGGGCAAACATATCATCACCAAGTTCATCCTGAAGCGTATTCTTCAAACATAAATAAATAAACTTATGATAAATAGTAGGAGCAACATCTTGTAATTGGTTGTCGCCATTCCAGTTTTGAAGAATGTCAAGTGCTTCCTTTTGATTATCGTTTAAGTCTTTTCGGTCAATTTGTGAAACCAATACCTTTGTAATTGTTGGATTTACTGATGATGTTACATCGGTAATCATTTTTGTGACATCTGTTTTGTTCCAATCGTTTTTTGGCTCCAGTAATTGTACAATACGTTTGGCTCTATTTTCAGGTAAATAATATCCTGGATATAACATTCCAGAGATGGAGTCGGGTTGATTATTTGCTGAATATACATAATGCCAAGGTGGATTTATAGCTTTTGGGTTTTCAGAAAAATCTAAATACCTGATGCGTTCGTTTTCTCCATTGGCACCATCCATGATAAACTTAGAATGCGCTGTTTTAGGTAATTCGTATAATTTCGCAGTAGCATACCAACCAATATTATTTTCGGCATCACCATACATAATATTTAGTCCAGGAGCGTGTAATAGTGGTAAAGCCGCTTCAAACTCGGTTTGGTTTGTTGCATGAGACATTTTGTAAAAGAAGGCTTCTAATGAATGATCTTCCAGTTGTGTGTAAACCCATGACATTGCTATGGGTTGATTAAAACTAATTTCGTCAACAACGTCATTCATAATTGGTCCATGTCGCGATGTTTTTATGGTGATAGTAACATCGTCACCATCTTTTACTTTAATAGTTTTAGTTCTGGTTTCGTATGTTTTCCAACCTTCTGGTGTTTTATATAAGTTAGCGTCTGTTGGATGATTTTCTTCCCAATAAAAATCGATATCATCATTTTCAAACATCGTCATTCCGTAGGCTATTTTCCGATTATGCCCTAAAACAGGAAAAGGATAACCAGCCACATGATACCCATACATTTCATAATTAGGTGTATGTATATGTGCTTCGTACCAAAGGGATGGTTGTGAAAAACCCATATGAGGGTCGTTAGCAAATAGCACTTTGCCAGTACTCGTTTTTTGTGGACCAATAACCCAACTATTGCTTCCAATAAATTGTGACATTGGGAGATTGCTTAATGCTTCATCAATAGAAGCCATTAGAGTATTGCTAACCGTTAAGGAATCTATTTGCGAATAGTTCTGAATGAACTCAGAATTTGGAGTTGTATCTATGGCTAAATCAGTTAGATATTGTGTTCCTAATTTGTTTTTAATATTGGTTAATAGTGGGTCGGTTTTGTGCGCCATAGCAAAACTAAAAGCCATATAACCCGTCACGTTTTGTACATCTTTTACAGTAAAGGGCTGTTTTTCAATACCTGTTAAATAAAACTCTATTGGTTTTGGTCCTTCTTCAATAAACTGATTGATACCATTTAAATAGGATTTGGTTAATTGATATACTTGGCTAGTTGTATCAATTTTAGCGATGGTTCTTTCTGAAGCCTCATCAATACCTAAACCAATAAACAAACGATCGGTTTTAACGAGTTCTTCGCCAAAAATCTCAGCAAGTCTCCCTGTTGGAATACGACGAAGCAATTCCATTTGCCACAATCTGTCTTGAGCATGTACGTAACCTAATGCTGTAAAAGCATCGTTTTCATTTTGTGCATAAATATGCGGAACTCCGTAAGTATCGTAGTAAACTTCTACTTTCTCTTGAATGTTTTTTATATCTACGGTGCCATTATAGGTTGGCTTTAGGCTATTAGTAAACCACCAAACACCTAAAAATAGAAGTACAATAATAAGGGCTAAAACTTTAAAAAATTTCTTCATGCGGTTGAAATAAAATTAGATTTAAAACTACAAAAAATTAATTTATAGAATATTGATTATTCCATGCAAGCATCCCAAATAGTATCTTGAGGTGGAGGCGCAATAATTTGTATGTTTTCTTTGCTTACAGGATGTACGAACTCTAGCTTTCGTGAATGTAAATGAATACTTGCATCTGGATTACTTCTACTAAATCCATATTTTAAATCACCTTTTATGGGCGAGCCAATACTAGATAATTGCGAACGAATTTGATGATGTCGTCCGGTTTCTAGATTCACTTCTAGCAAACAATAGCGATTTAATGCCTTTATTATTTTGTAATGAAGTATCGCTTTTTTAGTATCAGTTGTTTCCTTAGTAAAAGCAGTTGATTTATTATTCTTTGGATTTTTCTTTAACCAATGTATTAACGTGTCTGTCTCTTTTGGAGGTTTTTGACCAACAATAGCCCAATACGTTTTGCTTATGTTTTTATCGGCAAACAATTTATTTAATCTTGATAATGCTTTTGAAGTTCTAGCAAACACAACAATACCGGTAGTTGGTCTATCCAATCTATGTACAACACCAAGATAAACACTTCCTGGTTTATTGTATTTATCTTTAATGTATTCTTTTACAATATCACTTAAAGGCTTATCTCCTGTTTTATCACCTTGCACAATATCTCCGGCACGTTTGTTAATGATGATAATGTGGTTGTCTTCGTAAAGAACTTGAAGATTGTTTTTATTTGATATGATTTTCACAGCTACTAATTCACGAATAATTTATTTTCAGAACACTAGTACTGTTCCTCATCATTAGGAAAATCTACACTTTTTACATCAGTTACATATTGCGAAATAGCTTTAGTCATGTCTTCATATAAGTGCATATAGCGGCGTAAAAAACGAGGGTTAAATTCGTGTGTCATTCCTAACATATCGTGCAATACAAGCACTTGTCCATCCACGCCATTTCCAGCGCCAATGCCTATAATTGGAATACTCACGCTTTCAGCAACTTGCTTTGCTAATGCTGCAGGAATTTTTTCAAGAACAATACCAAAGCAGCCAATTTTCTCTAGCATTTTAGCATCTTCAATAAGTTGAGCAGCTTCATGTTCATCTTTGGCTCTAACCGTATAAGTACCAAATTTATATATAGATTGTGGTGTTAAACCCAAATGTCCCATAACCGGAATACCAGCATTTAAAATGCGTTTAATAGAGTCTTTCACTTCTTTACCACCTTCAAGTTTTACCGCATGACCACCACTTTCCTTCATGATTCTAATAGCTGAACGTAAAGCTTCTTTAGGATCACTTTGATAGCTTCCAAAAGGAAGATCCACCACTACAAGGGCACGATCAATAGCGCGTATAACTGATGACGCGTGATAAATCATTTCGTCTAAAGTAATAGGTAGCGTGGTTTCGTGACCTGCCATCACATTACTTGCCGAATCGCCAACCAAAATAACATCAATGCCAGCACCATCTACTATTTTAGCCATCGTGTAATCATAAGCTGTAAGCATCGATATTTTTTCGCCATTAGCTTTCATATCAACTAATGTTTTTACTGTAATTCTCTTATATTCCTTTTTTGCAGTAGACATGATTGTTGGATTATTTAGGGTATAAAAATACTAAATATTGATATAGTTAAGCCTTGTGTTAACCTTTTCTTTAATTCTTTAAATCTTTTTGGATATATTGTGAACACTTATTTTAGTGAAAATTAATTATGGTGCTATGTACCTTATTTCTAATGGTAATTTTAGTCATTGTGGTGTCAATTCATTCCAGCTGTTTCATGATAATGGACATTGGAAGATTATCTACTTAATAGACACAAGACGAAAAACATACTGTTATGATAAAAACTAACAATCAGACAAACTCACTCTAACCGCTAAGCCTCCTTTAGAGGTTTCTTTGTATTTGTTATTCATGTCTTTTGCAGTTTCCCACATGGTATCAATAACTTTATCTAAGGGTACTTTAACATGTTCAGGATTGGTATCTAAAGCAAGTTCGGCAGCATTTATCGCTTTTATGGCTCCCATAGAATTCCGTTCAATACAAGGCACTTGTACCAAACCTCCAATAGGGTCGCAGGTAAGCCCTAAGTGATGCTCCATAGCAATTTCGGCAGCAATCATAACTTGTTCTGGATTTCCACCCAATAATTCACACAACGCACCTGCTGCCATGGCAGCTGATACACCAATTTCAGCTTGACAGCCTCCCATTGCAGCACTTATAGTAGCACCTTTTTTAAAGATGCTTCCTATTTCTCCAGCAACCAGTAAAAACTGTTTTATTTCGTTAAATCCAGCTTCATGATTCTCGATAACCAGATGTACATTAATACCGAAGGAATAACGCCAGCACTTCCATTAGTAGGAGCAGTGACAACACGACCCAATGCAGCATTAACTTCATTAACACTCAATGCAAAACAGCTTACCCATTTTAAGATTTGCCGAAACTTTACTTCTGTTCTTCTTATACTTTCAAGCCATTCTTGAGGGGTATTATAAGGGGCATTTCCTATTAGTTTTTTATGAATATCAAAGGCACGCCTACGAACATTTAAACCTCCAGGAAGATTGCCCTCTGTGTGACAACCAATGTACATGCATTCTAACATGGTTTGCCAAATACGATTAAGTTCAAAATCAATTTCTGTTTCTGATCGTAGCGATTTTTCATTTTCTAACACAATTTCTGAGATTGATTTGTTTTCGTTAGAACAATAGGTTGACAATTCAGAAGCTTTTGTAATTGGAAATGGAAATGTTTTATAGATTTTTAGATTTTCTTTGGCATGAGTCAATGCTTCTTTTACAACAAAACCACCACCAATGGAGTAGAATGTTGAGGCATAATCTTTACCATCAATAGTTGCTGTAAATATCATTCCATTAGCATGAAATGGAAGGAATGTTTTATCAAAAATGATATCGGTATCTGGATTGAAAGCAATAATTTTTTCGCTATTGAAATTTATAAGATGATTGGATTGAATAGTTTGTATAATACTGTCAATCGATGCGACTGGAATCGTTTCTGGATCAGCTCCTGTAAGCCCTAACATTATAGCTAAATCTGTAGCATGCCCTTTTCCTGTTAATGATAGTGAGCCATACAAATCTACTTTAATAGCTTCAACGGCATCAAAACGGTTTTCAGATTTAAGTTCATTAATCCATCGTTCTGCAGCACGCCAAGGACCTAAGGTATGTGAACTTGAAGGACCAATTCCAATTTTAAGCATATCAAAAATCGAGATACATTCCATTTGTTAATACTTTTTTGTGTTTGGACAAATATACATGTTGATTGCTTAAAATTGTAGAGACAAGATTTAATTATTTTGCATAAAAAAAGTCCAAAAATATATTTTTGGACTTTATCGTTTTATCTGAATAATTCGTTATCTAAGATCAATACTTTGAATGTTATTTGCATTTAACACAGCATTAATATTAGATACATCAATACCATCAATGTTATCAGCTGGTATAACAACCACTCTAAATATTTGGCCTTGTGTCCAAACACTGTCTAAAGCATTGAAATCTGTGGTACCATCTAAAAATAATCGAACATCTTGTTGTGTAAAATCGAAGTTGTAAACTAAACTGCCATCAACAAATGTAACCGTTTGTGGCATTAAACGCCATATATCTTGTCCGTTAGATGTGTCCCATAAAATGTAGACTAAAGTTACATCTGATGGTAATACGGTAAATCCGTAAGGTTCAATAAATTCAAAATTGTTGGCGGCATTAAAATTGATTTCAATTTCAAAAGCTGATGAAGCTATGATTGCGCCATCCAATCCATCTAATCCATCAAACCCTGGAGGTCCAGGTTCGCCTTCACAAGCGGTTAATAATAAAGCAAATACTGAAATTAAGGATAATATACGTTTCATATAATAAGGTTTTATTGTTATGTATCAAATCATATACCAAAGTAACAATTAGATAAATATGTTTTGCGAAATTCTTATCTGACATCATGTCATATTTTTTGCCATGGCATAATGATTGACTATATCAAGATGTATTTAAAATAAAATTGAACACAATTAAAGAATAAATAAAGTTATGAGTAAAATTATAGGAATCGACTTAGGAACAACAAACTCATGTGTTTCGGTAATGGAAGGTAATGAACCTGTTGTAATCCCGAACGCAGAAGGTAAACGAACTACACCATCAGTAATTGCTTTTGTTGAAGGTGGTGAAATTAAAGTTGGTGACCCAGCTAAACGACAAGCTGTGACTAACCCAACAAAAACGGTGTACTCTATTAAACGTTTTATGGGGAATAAGTTCTCTGAATCTAAAAAGGAAATAGCGCGTGTACCATATAAAGTAGTAAAAGGTGATAATGACACACCACGAGTAGATATTGATGGTCGTTTATACACACCTCAAGAATTATCGGCAATGGTACTTCAAAAAATGAAAAAAACTGCCGAAGATTATTTAGGGCAAGATGTTACAGAAGCAGTAATTACTGTGCCTGCATATTTTAATGATGCACAGCGTCAAGCTACTAAAGAAGCTGGTGAAATTGCTGGTTTAAAAGTTCGTAGAATTATTAACGAACCAACGGCAGCAGCATTGGCTTATGGAATGGATAAAAAAGGCACAGACCAAAAAATAGTAGTCTTTGATTTTGGTGGTGGAACACACGATGTATCTATCTTAGAACTTGGAGATGGTGTTTTTGAAGTTTTATCAACCGATGGCGATACACACTTAGGAGGAGATGATGTAGATGAAAAAATCATCAACTGGTTAGCAGACGAGTTCAAGAATGAAGAAGATATAGACTTACGTAAAGACCCAATGTCTTTACAACGTTTAAAAGAAGCTTCAGAAAAAGCGAAGATTGAATTATCATCTTCAGCACAAACAGAAATTAATTTACCATATATTACAGCAACTGCGAGTGGACCAAAACACTTGGTAAGAACACTTACAAAAGCAAAATTTGAACAGTTAATAGATGATTTAATTAAACGTACAATTAAGCCTTGTGAAACAGCTTTAAAAGCTGCTGGCTTAAAAAAAGGAGATATTAATGAAATTATATTAGTAGGTGGTTCTACACGTATTCCTGCAGTTCAAGAAGCTGTAGAAAAGTTTTTTGGCAAAAAACCGAGTAAAGGTGTTAATCCTGATGAAGTTGTTGCTATAGGTGCAGGAATTCAAGGAGGAGTGCTTTCAGGAGATGTTAAAGATGTATTACTTTTAGATGTGACACCATTATCGTTAGGAATTGAAACTATGGGTAATGTAATGACAAAACTTATAGATGCTAACACTACAATTCCTACTAAGAAATCACAAGTATTTTCAACAGCTGCCGACAATCAGCCTTCAGTAGAAATTCATGTACTACAAGGAGAGCGTCCAATGGCTAAAGATAATAATACAATTGGTCGTTTTCATTTAGATGGTATTCCACCAGCACAACGAGGAACGCCACAAATTGAAGTGACTTTTGATATTGATGCTAACGGAATCATTCATGTAACTGCTGGAGATAAAGCAACTGGAAAAACACAAGATATTCGTATTGAAGCGTCTTCAGGTTTAACAGATGCGGAAATTGAAAAAATGAAGCAAGAAGCTGAAGCAAATGCTGAGGCAGATGCAAAAGCAAAGGAAACTGTAGATAAGTTAAACAGTGCAGATGCTATGATTTTTCAAACAGAGAAACAGCTTAAAGAGTTTGGTGATAAATTATCTGATGATAAAAAACAACCTATCGAAGCTGCTTTGGAAGAGTTGAAAAAAGCTTATGAAACTAAAGATATAGAGGTTATTGACCCAGCTTTAGAAAAAATAAACGAAGCTTGGAAAGTAGCTAGTGAAGAGATGTATAAAGCACAAGCTGATGCTCAACAAGGAGAAGCTGCACCAGATACAGATGATGCTGGAAGTGGAAGCGATACTAACGAAGAAAGCGACGTAGAAGATGTAGACTTCGAAGAAGTCAAGTAGCTTGTCCTGAGCGTAGTCGAAGGATAGATTTCGGAGAAGTAAAATAATTGTCATTCTGAACGAAGCGAAAGTAAAGTGAAGAATCTCAAATAAGATAAACAGAAATTATTTTAACATTCATTTAAAAAAGCGTAATCATTAATTTGATTACGCTTTTTTTGTTATCTAATTTATAGGACACGATATGTTATGCATGCATAATTATAATTATATTTACTCAAATTTTCTACAAATGACAAAACTCACGCAACTCCTAAATATTAAGTATCCTATAATACAAGCACCAATGTTTTTAGTATCAAACACAGCCATGGTTATTGAAGCTATGAAAGGCGGTATTGCAGGTTGCATTCCGGCACTAAACTATAGAACCTTAGATGAGCTGCGTGCAGCTATAAAAGAATTAAAGGCAGCAAAGGTTGAAGGTGGTTCGTTTGGGTTTAACCTTATTGTAAACAAATCAAATATCAAATACAAAGGTCAGTTAGAAGTAATTTGCGAAGAAGGTTGTGATTTTATTATTACGTCTTTAGGAAGCCCTGAAGAAACCATTAAACAAGCTCATGCTGTTGGTATAAAGGTGTTTTGCGATGTTGTAGATTTAAAGTTTGCGCAAAAAGTAGAGGGTTTAGGTGGCGATGCTATTATAGCTGTTAATAATGAAGCTGGCGGACATCGCGGAAATATGACACCCGAAGCTTTAATTAAAGAATTAGTTGCCCATTGTAATATTCCAGTAATTTCAGCAGGTGGTGTTGGTCGTAAAACAGATATTGATAAGATGCTAAGTTATGGCGCCGAAGGGGTCTCGGTTGGAAGTCCGTTTATTGCATCTGTTGAAGCTAATGTTACTAAGGAATACAAACAAGCCTGTGTAGATTATGGTGCCAATGATATTATTATGACTGAACGCATTTCAGGAACACCGTGTACAGTAATCAATACACCTTATGTACAAAAGATAGGTACTAAACAAACATGGATAGAAACTGTATTAAATAAGAACAAAAAGCTCAAGAAATGGGTAAAAATGATTCGCTTTTCAATTGGTATGAATGCTACTAAAAAGGCAGCTACAAAAGCAACATATAAAACCGTTTGGGTAGCAGGACCAAGTATTGAATATACCAATGCTATTTTACCAACAAAAGAGATTATAGATAAACTGGTTAATTGATTAGATGAAAATAGAAAACATCACACAGCTTAGAGCATTGTATGATTATCCAAGAGGTCGTGCAAAGATTAAAGTATTTCAAAGTTTAGATAAACATGCCATTAATTTTATTGAGAAATCTCCATTTTTAGTTATTTCTACAGCAAGTAAGTATGGAAAAATGGATGCTTCTCCAAGAGGCGGACAAATTGGTTTTGTAAAAGTACTTGATGATACTACATTAGTTATACCAGATGCTAAAGGTAATAATCGAGTAGATAGCATCATCAATATTATAGAAACGGCACAAATAGGGACATTGTTTTTAATTCCTGGTGTTGATGAGACTTTACGTGTTAATGGCAGTGCTTATATTTCAACAGATTCGAAATATTTAGAAATGTTTGCATCTGAACAAAACCCACCAAAAGCCTGTATTGTAATTACTGTAAAAGAAATGTTCTTACATTGTGCCAAAGCATTAATGCGCTCTAAGTTATGGCATGAAGATTCAGAAATTGAACGTAGTGAGTTACCAACAATGGGACAAATGCTAAAAGATCAAATAGGAGGTAATGAAGCTATAGAAACTCAAGAAGAAATGGTACAACGTTACCAAAAGGATTTATAGGGAATACTATTGTATGTACAACAAAACAATATTTTTAAGGACTAATTGTTAATAATTTTTAGAGTATTTCTGGTACAGATTATGGGTTACAAAGTTTTAAAAATTATCTTGCACTTTTCAAAAACACTTTAATCAATCACATATAAATTAAATAAGATAGAATGTCAGATCAAGGCTTAAAAGTAAATCCTTTAAAAAAATTAATACATAAATTAAAGAGTAAGTTTAACGATTCTAGGGTAAATGCTTCCAATGAGGATGACTTAGATAAATTAGGAAAAATATACGGTACCGATAAAATAGGAAAGCATTTTTATACACAGCATTATAGTTCGCACTTCGAAAGATTCAGAGACAAAGAAATTAACATGCTTGAAATAGGTGTTGGAGGTTATAAAAAACCATTAAAAGGAGGGAAGTCTTTACGAATGTGGAAAAAATACTTCCCCTTAGGTAACATATTTTCTATTGATATTTACGACAAATCGCCACTTCAGGAAGATAGAATAAAAATATTTAGAGGAAGCCAAGTAGATAAAGCCTTTTTAGATGAGGTAGTTAAAGAGATTGGTGAAATTGATATTATTATTGATGATGGCAGCCATATAAATGAGCATGTTATTGAAACCTTTAAACTTTTATTTCCAAAGCTAAAAGATGGAGGTATTTATGCTATTGAAGATACACAAACATCGTATTGGGAAAAATATGGCGGCGATAGTGAGGATTTAAATAATTCTAAAACAATGATGAACTTTTTTAAGAGTTTAACAGACGCTTTAAATAATCAAGAATTTATAATCCCAAATTACAAGCAAAACTATTTTGATAAAAAAATAATCTCAATGCATTTTTATCATAATATGATATTTATTTATAAAGGCGATAACGACGAAAAATCTAATATAGTGGTTAATAACCAACTGAAATAAGCTGATTTTAAAATATATAACAAAATTCGCTGTGCATTTTGA
>JAADHG010000070.1 GCA_013151975.1 Chlorobiota bacterium
AAACTTCATAACTTATGTTAGAAAAGCTTGTTCTAATATTTAAGTAATTCCCTTTAACAGGGTTAGGATAAAGTTTTATTTCAGCAAAATCATCATTCTCAATTCTACTAGCAACACCTTTTTTAGCTAAAGATCCTATACAAAAAACAGTTGCTTCAGATGATCCAAAACTACCACCAGAAACTATTGTTCCTAAAGAACCTGTTAATGTATAAGAACCATTACCGTAAGAACAGCATATACCATCTCCATACGAATCGGTAATTGTAAACGTATAGTCTCCAGCTGCTAAACCTGTAAATGTTCTTGTTACAGTAGAACCATCTGGGTTTGCTGTACTGTAATTTGCTGAATCAATAGTTGCTCCTGAAGCATTTTTAAGCGTCCATCCAGTTTCTTCAGGATAATTATCAAGCGTTATGCTTAAGGTTACATCTCCTGTATTACAACTAGGGGTTGTACCTCCTGCTGCTGTTAATCTCACATCATCAATGGCAATATCAGCTTGCCAAGTACTTCCAGTAACCCTGTTAAAGCGTAATTGAATACTTCCACCAATATAAGCTGAAAGATCAATACTTGCACTTAACCAAGAGTTTCCTTTATTCCCAGATTGACTCCAAATACTTGTCCATGTAGCTCCATTATCATTACTTATTTCTAAATCTATAGTTCCCATATTAGTAGATCCATACATGTGATATTTGAAACTAAATGTAGCCTGAGATAAAACACTTAAATCAAAACAAGGTGAATTAATTATTGCGCGCTTATTAGGATAGCCTGTACCATTTCCAGATGCTTCTACATAAATATAATAACTACCCTGTGAAGCACTAGATGGTCCTGTCCCACTTGATGGAGTTCCATTAGCGTCTATTGTCCAGTTAATATCATCAGCTGATGATTGTGTCCATGCTCCTAAAGTGTTTTCAAAACCTTCGCTATAAGGAAAAGTACTTATCCCTCCTGAGCATCCCGTTGAAGGCTGTGTAACTGTAACAGTTCTTGTAACCTGAGTTGCTGCATTTCCTGTAGTATCACTTACATTATATGTTACCACATAAGTACCTGCTACATTTGTATTTACTGTATTACCACCAATCACAATACTTACTGTGATATCACCATCAATATTGTCAGTAGCTGTTGCCCCTTGTTCCGTATAAGTGTCTCCTACATTTAAATTAATTGTTGAAGCTCCTACTAAAGTAATTACTGGTGCTGTAGTATCAGCTACTACATTAACTGTTCTTGTAACTTGAGTCGCTGTATTTCCAGCAGCATCACTTACATTGTAAGTTATTACATAAATACCTGCAATATTTGTATTTACAACATCGCCTCCTATAACAATATTTGCCGTAATATCTCCGTCAATATTATCTGTTGCGGTTGCGCCTTGCTCTGTATAAGTGTCTCCAACATTTAAATTAATTGTTGATGCTCCTACTAAAGTAATTATTGGTGCAGTAGTGTCTGGATTAACTGTAACTGTTCTGGTAACTTGGGTTGCCGCATTACCTGCTGCATCACTTACATTGTAATTTACTAAATAAGTGCCTGCAATCGACGTATTAACAGAACCTGTAATTATTATACTTGCTGTAATATCTCCATCAATATTGTCAGTAGCTGTTGCCCCTTGCTCTGTATAAGTACTTCCCAAACTTAAAGTTATTGATGACGACCCAATTAGAGTAATTACTGGTGCTGAAGTATCAGCCACTACATTAACTGTTCTTGTAACTTGGGTTGCCGCATTACCTGCCGCATCACTTACATTGTAGTTTACTAAATAAGCTCCTGCAATCGACGTATTAACAGAACCTGTAATTACTATACTTGCTGTAATATCTCCATCAATATTGTCTGTAGCTGTTGCCCCTTGTTCTGTATATGTACCTCCAATATTTACATTAACTGTTGAAGCACCTAATAAGGTTATCACAGGTATTGTAGTGTCTGGATTTATGGTGATTGTTCTTATAACTTGAGCAGCAGCATTACCTGACACATCGCTTACATTATATGTTACTACATAAGTGCCTGCTACATTTGTATTTACAACATCACCTCCAATTACAATATTTGCAGTAATGTCTCCATCTATATTATCAATAGCTGTTGCGCCTTGCTCTGTGTAAGTATCACCAACATTTAAGTTTATTGGTGATAACCCTACTAAAGTAATTACTGGTGCTGTAGTATCTGGACTAGAGCTTTGTATAATAACCGTATAGTCTTCAACTTCACCATAAGTAAAGGTTTCACAGGATGTTGGAACAGCGTTATATTTCATAGAGACCCGCATTCTTGTAGTGCTTTGAACTGCATTAGAAGGTATTGTAAAACTTCCACTTACTGGCGTACTCTTTGTTCTTGCTTGTGTCCAAACCTGTTCTCCAGCATCAGCAAAATCTCCATCTCTATTATAATCAATCCAAACAGAATATCCTTCATTGTAAACTGTTGCAGTCCATGTAGGTGTTACTGTTATTGTATATTGACTACCTGTAGTTAAAGTTGTTGAAATATTTGTGAAATCTGTATAAAATTGTCCTCCAGAAGTATTATCAATGGTGTTTAATTGTACACGCCCTATAAATTCATCATTAATGTTTGTGCTTGCTGATGTACAATAATTTAATTGTATATCAGTAGTTGTAAAGTTAATTGAACTACTATAAGCTGATGTTGAATTGTTTGGACATTTGCTTCTTACTTGCGCTTCATATTGAGTTAAAGAGCTTAATCCTGAAAGTACAGATGATATTCCATTTACCGAAACGGTTGTCCAATTCGCAGCACCAACTTGTCTATATTGTAAGTCAAAAGAGGCTCCTTGAACTGCATTCCAACTTAATGTTGCTGAGTTTGGTCCAATACTCGAAGCAGCTAATCCAGTTGGAACTGTAGCATTACAAACCACTTGTCCTGCTATTGTAAAATCTGCATTTGAAATATCAAAGAAAATATTATTTGACCCTTTAACCATAATTCTATTTTGCGGCCCTTGATTGTTAGGTACAACAATATCTTGAGAGCCATCATTAGGGACTCCTGAGGCTAATGCAATAGTATATGTATCACCACCATCTATAGATAAGAAAATATCAACGTTTGCGGCATTTACCCCATTCCCAGTAGTTCCTGCAACATCCCAAGTAATTGTTTGAGTGGTTCCAACATTCCAAGTCACATTTGTGTTTGGAGAACTTACTAAAAATGGTCCTGCTGTATCATTTACAGTGACAACCATATCATCACTTATATTATTTCCGCCGCCTGCAACATTATCTCTAACAGTGAACCTAAAATTTAATGATCTCGCAACATTAGGAATGGCTTCCCATTGCCAAGAAGTTGCTCCGGCTTTAATTGTAGATAATCTTGGGAAATATCGCTTATTATCAATCGTAGGATTATACGTCCTGAATGCCACTCCTGTTGTTGCAGTCACACTAGGGTAAGTGGTAGAAGCATTGTTCTCGTCCATTTGCTCCCAACTATAGGTTAATGCATCGCCAGTATTGGCATCAGACCCTACGCCAGTTAAAACAAAAGGTGTCCCTTTAGGAATGGTGTAATTTAATCCAGCATTTGCTGTTGGCACAGCATTCCCTGTATTTGTATTTGTTTGGCAAGTTGTACTCTTTGCATAATCTGTTATTTGTTGAATAGAAATTGCATGAAAATAAGGATCTACATTTGATTGAACATCTGTTGCTCCAGTAATTCCTGCATAACTCATAATAGTAGAGCCACTTCCAGGTTCTACTTGTGCTATTCCAGCACCTTCACTAGTATGTGTAAAGGTATGACGTCCTCCAAATTGATGCCCCATTTCATGAGATACATAATCAACATCAAAGAAATCTCCTTCTGGAACTGAGTGTGATGTCCAACCGCTTCCCTTTTGACCATTTACACATACACACCCTATACAACCAGCATTACCATTATTTTGCAGATTTGCAAATAGATGTCCTATATCATAATTAGCTTCACCAATAACACTAGTTAATGTAGATTGTAATTCGTTATTATAATTGGAAGTCGTATTTCCATAAGGATCACTTCCAGAATTCGTGTAAATAACACTATCGGTATTTGCAATTAACACCATAGTAATATTAAAATCAGTTTCAAAAATGCCATTAACTCTTGTCATAGTTGCATTAATAGCTGCTAGTGCTTGAGCTTTGGTTCCGCCATGATAATTTGTGTATTCTCCAGTAGCAGAAACCGCTAATCTATATGTACGTAATGTAGCATCATCAGCATTTCGTAAATTAAAATTATCTCCCGAAATACTTTTGCTTACCGTTTCAGTTACAGAACACTCAAAATCATTTAAAGTGTCTCTTTTGTCTTCTCTTTTATAAACAGTATATCCTTTTCCATCTTTTGTATATGACTCAATAAAAGAAGCTGGTCTGGTTGCCGATAATCTCATACTTTGCAACCCTAAAGGCGAAATACTAAATCGTATTCTTGCGGTTGGATCTTCGACCCCTTGTCCTGCATACGATTTTATTTCTGGATATTTAGCCATAAGATCTGGATGCATTACAGGAGCCTCAATAATTCTAAAATGTTCTAAGACTCCTTCAGAATTAGGGAATGCAACAATTAAGTTTGAGTTGCCTGAAAACTTACCTCGCATTGGCGCATTTATTAATGTCCTCTTCATAGCTTTAAGGTTTAAGCTATAGGTTTAGGTAAAATCTGCTTTGATGATTTTACTCTTGAATTATTTGCTGGCGTTTCTTTTTGCCAAAATGATTTGCCTTGAGAAAAGACAAAAGTGGTGCTCATAAAAACAATGAGTAAGAATAATGTTTTCTTCATATTAGTATTTTAATTATTAAAAATAGTTGATAAAATTTCCTGAAAATACTAAAATATTAACACTTCTTTAACTATTGCCTCTCTTTTTTTTATAAAATCACTTACACAAATTTAATTACGGTAATACCGTAGATACGTTGAATAAAAATCTTGTTTTTGGGGTAAAGTTGAACAAATATCAGTATATGAAACTTGTTAAGCATTAAAATAATTTGAATTAAAACCGTCTGAGTAAATTGTTATAATTAAAACATTAACAACTTTCTAATTAAACGCAAAAGACCCCTAAGGAGCCTTTTTGTGTTTTGAATACTTTTGAATATTTTTTTAAATCTATAAGTAGGTTCTGGTAGATTTGGTACAACATTCATAAGTTAAATTCATGGTAGATTTGGAAATCTATTTTAATATTTGGTTTATTTGGGGACTGCTAATATGAAACTAATTTTTATATTAATCTGCTTAAAAGCATAAAAAATCGATGAAATGCATAAAATTTTAACATTTGTCGATTATAAGATTGTGTTCAATAGAGCTATAAGAGCATTTCAGGAATAATCCCTTCTATGATTAATTCACCTTCTGTGGCTATTTTAATCTCATCGACAGAAACACCAGGCGCTCGCTCCAATAACTTAAATCCATTATCAGTAATCTCTAATACTGCTAAATTTGTAACCACTTTTTTAACACAACCAACTCCTGTTAAAGGCAAAGAACATTTTTTAAGGAGTTTAGATTCTCCTCTTTTATTGGTATGCATCATGGCAACTATTATGTTATCTGCACTAGCAACTAAATCCATAGCGCCTCCCATACCTTTTACCATTTTGCCGGGAATCTTCCAATTAGCAATGTCTCCATTTTCAGCAACTTCCATGGCGCCTAAAATAGTAAGGTCTACATGTTGCCCTCTAATCATTGAAAAACTCATCGCTGAATCAAAAAAGCTAGCTCCTGGTAAGGTTGTAATAGTTTGCTTTCCTGCGTTTATTAAATCTGCATCTTCTTCTCCTTCAAAAGGAAATGGACCCATTCCAAGTACACCATTTTCACTTTGAAATTCTACATCAATATCTTCTCTTACAAAATTTGCTACAAGTGTTGGAATGCCAATCCCAAGATTTACATAATACCCGTCTTTTACTTCTTTGGCAATTCGTTTTGCTATTCCGTTTTTGTCTAACATCTTTTTATCATTCCTGCAAAGGCAAGAATCTTTTTAATTTAACTTTAATTCTATATGGATTCCTGCCTTCGCAGGAATGACAAGTCTTTTAATTTCTTTGTCTTACTGTACGTTGCTCAATTCTTTTTTCATAAGTTTCACCTTGAAATATTCGTTGTACAAAAATTCCTGGAATATGAATTTGATTTGGATCTAATGTTCCTAATGGAACTAACTCTTCTACCTCAGCAACTGTAATTTTAGCTGCACCGCACATATTGGGGTTGAAGTTTCTTGCCGTTCCTTTAAAAATAAGATTGCCAGCCTCATCTCCTTTCCAAGCTTTCACAAAAGCAAAGTCGGCTTTAAAAGCATATTCTAAAACGTGCATTTTACCATCAAATTCACGTACTTCCTTCCCTTCTGCAACTTCGGTTCCATATCCTGCTGGTGTATAAATTGCTGGAAATCCTGCTTGAGCTGCTCTACAACGTTCGGCTAATGTCCCTTGGGGAATTAATTCTACATCCAACTCACCACTAAGCATTTGGCGTTCAAACTCATCATTCTCTCCAACATAAGACGACACCATTTTTTTTATTTGATGCTTTTGAAGCAATAAGCCTAAACCAAAATCGTCAACCCCTGCATTATTAGAAATACAGGTTATTCCTTTTACTCCAATTCGTACCAACTCTGCAATAGCATTTTCCGGAATACCGCATAAGCCAAAACCTCCTAACATCAGCGTCATATGGTCTTGTACCCCTTGTAATGCATCGGTAACATTAGCTACTTTTTTACTAATCATTTATCTTAAGTTTTACGACTGAAAATTACAAAATAAAAAAGCCATTCAAAAAAGAATGGCTTGTGATTTTAAAAATCAATTTTAGGGTTATCATCTTCCCTTTTATTCTTTTTTTGATTGCCTTGATATACATCACAGTCAAGCTCAATTGATAAATTATCTGGTTTTTCAAATTCTTCTTTTGACACTTTTAAAGTTTCATCAGCAAAGCAACTTTTCATGTACAATGCCCAAATAGGTAAAGCCATAGAGGCGCCTTGTCCATAAGTTATGGTTTTAAAATGAACAGCTCTATCTTCGGCACCTACCCAAACGCCTGTTACCAAATTTGGCACCATCCCCATAAACCACCCATCACTTTGGTTTTGTGTTGTTCCTGTTTTTCCGGCAATGGGATTATCAAACTCATAAGGATATCCTGTAACAATCTCTTTATATACTGCTTGGTCTTTTTTAGTGTTATGCCTTAACCTTGTACCTGAACCACCATGAGTAACTCCTTCTAGCAAATTAACTGTTACATACGCTACTTCTTCGCTTAATACGTCTTTAGTTTTAGGGGTAAACTGAAATAAAATAGTGCCATTCTTATCTTCAATTCTAGTCATTATTACTGGTTTGGTATAAACGCCTTTATTTGCAAAGGTTGAATACGCAGCCACCATTTCATAAACACTTAAATCTGGTGTGCCTAAAGCAATAGAAGGCACCGGCGGAATATCTTGTTCAATCCCTAAACTATGTGCTAAATCAATAACTGGTTGTGGACCAATTTCATTAATTAAACGTGCTGATACTGTATTAACAGAATTGGCTAGTGCCGCTTTTAGAGTTAAAAACCCTGTATAATTCCCGCCAGAGTTTTTAGGTGACCATGGTTCTGGATTCCCATATTTATATGCTGGAATCGTTATTTGAGAACGTGGGAATGTGTCACAAGGCGATAAATGTAGTTGGTCTATAGCTGCGGCATATACAAATGGTTTAAAAGTAGAGCCTATTTGACGCTTCCCTTGTTTTACCATATCGTATTGAAAATGCTTGTAGTCTACACCACCAACCCAAGCCTTTACATGTCCTGTTTGCGGTTCCATAGACATCATTCCCGTTCGTAAAAACGATTTGTAATAACGCATAGAATCAATAGGTTTTAATATTGTATCTATATCTCCTTTCCAAGAAAATATAGTCATTTTTACAGGCTTATAGAAGGATTTTTTAATGTCCTCATCATCAATATTTAAATCATACTTCATATGTCTCCAACGCTCAGATTGTTTCATAGATCTCCGCATTAAAGTGTCTATCGCTCCATAAGTAAGTTCTAAAAAAGGTGCCGTTGGGTTTCGTCTTTTTGTGTTTTGATGGAAAAACTCAGCTTGTAACCTAGGCATATGTTTCTTTACAGCATCTTCGGCATATTTTTGCATCCGCGAATCTATAGTGGTGTAAATCTTTAAGCCATCTTTATAGATGTTATATTTTGTGCCATCTGGTTTTCTGTTTGCCTTATCTTTTACCCAAGTCTTCATGATACGTTGCAAATAGGCTCTAAAGTATGTAGCTATTCCATGACGATGTGATTGCGGTGTGTAACGCAGTCCTAAATCTAATTTTTGAAGTGAGTCCTTTACAGTTTCAGTAATATAGCCATAGCGTTGCATTTGGCTAAGCACTACATTTCTTCTGTTTTTTGTACCTTCAGGATTCCTATCTGGTCGTGGGTTGTACAACGATGAGTTTTTAAACATTCCTACCAACATGGCAGATTCCTTTATATCTAACTCACGTGGTTCTTTGTCAAAATATATACTTGCTGCACTGCGTATGCCATCAGCGTTATTACCAAAATCGTAAATATTAAAATACTGAGCTATAATTTCTTCCTTAGTATATTGCCGTTCTAAACGTGTGGCTATTACCCATTCTTTTATTTTTTGAGTCGCTGTTTCTAATTTGTTTTTAGACCTTACGCCTACGAATAACTGCCTAGCTAATTGTTGAGATATAGTACTTGCCCCTCCTTTTTTGCCTAAAAAAGCAAACGCTCTCAAAGTGCCACGTGCATCAATGCCTGAATGGTCATGAAAACGCACATCTTCAGTAGCAATTAACGCATCAACAAGGTGTTGTGGCAATTCCTTATAATCTACAGGTGTTCTATTGTCCTTAAAATAAAATTTTCCAAGGGTTTTTCCGTCAGAAGAAATAATTTCACTAGCAAGGTTAGTTCTTGGATTTTCTAATTGTGTATGATCAGGCATTTCTCCAAAAACACCCCAAGCGGCTAGTTTAAACACTAACACGATAGCTAAAATACCCGCAAAAAACAACATCCAAAACCAACGTACATATTTTGAAAAACTGGATGTTTTATTTGTCTTTTTTGTTGTAGCCATATTTAATTTATGCTTTGAGTTTGTTCTATTCTAAACCCTATATCTGTGATGCCTTCAAGGTTTTCAACGCCTTTAATATTTCCATTTTCACGCATAGCGTGTTGTATTTTAACTTTATAATCCCCTGTTTCTGAAAAAATCATGCCTTCTTTATACCATAATTTATTCTCTTTTACATCAGAAAATCCTGTGCCTAAAAATGCTCCATTAGGCTTCGTCATAAGATACTCCAAAGTGTCATTAACAACTTTGCCATTAGGGAAATTCATTTCAACAATTAAAAACAGGTTACTGTACTTATAATCGCTAGTATTTCTAATATTAACAAACAAGTCATATGGTAAAATTGAATCTGGGGGTGTTATATTAAATTCTATTATAGAATCTTTATGCCATTTATTTGGAACCGATTTATAGGCATCAAACACACGATTTGAATCACAAGATGTAAACCCAAATAAAAGGATTACAAAAAACCAGCTTAATTTATTTTGCATTATTGTGAGACTTTCTTTTATTTCTGTTCCTGTTTCTATTATTTCTACGTTTCTTTTTGCGTTTTGGACTATCAAATCGTGTTAAACTATCTTGACCAACAACGTTTTCAAAATCAGTTTTAGTGTCTTCAAAAAGATCTTCGGCATATTCTTCAAGGCTTATGGCCTTTTTCTTTTTAGTATTTAAAGCAATTATTTCGTTAGCTTGAGCTGTGGTTAGTTTATGCCAATTCATCCATTCGCCTTCATAAGCATACCACATATACCCTTTAAAAATGTCCGTTTTTTGACATACTGCCACACCTTTTTCTGTTTGAAGTTTAATGTCTGTTTTAGGGAATTCTTTTAATGCGTCTAGGTATGTGTCCAACTCATAATTTAAACAGCATTTAAGTTTGCCACATTGTCCTGCTAACTTTTGTGGGTTTAATGATAATTGTTGATATCGTGCTGCTGATGTACTTACTGAACGAAAATCGGTAAGCCATGTAGAACAACACAATTCTCTACCACAAGATCCAATACCTCCAAGTCTAGCTGCTTCCTGACGAAAACCAACTTGTTTCATTTCTATTCGTGTACGAAACTCTTTTGCAAATACTTTGATAAGTTCTCTAAAATCAACCCGTTCTTCGGCTGTATAATAAAATGTTGCTTTGCTGGCATCGCCTTGGTATTCAATGTCTGAAATCTTCATCTGCAATTTAAGATCTATTGCAAATTGGCGCGCCTTTACTTTCATTGCCTCTTCTTTATCACGAGCAGAAGACCAAATATCAATATCTTTTTGAGATGCCTTTCTATATATTTTAAGAATCTCTTCGGCATTTTCGTCTACCTTTTTTCGTTTCATTTGTACTCTTACAAGTTCTCCTGTAAGCGTAACCATCCCAACATCATGACCCGCTTGTGCTTGTGTAGCAACAATATCGCCAATACTAAGTGAAAGATTTTCGGTGTTTTTATAGTAATTTTTCCTTCCGTTCTTAAAACGAACTTCAACCCAATTAAAGGGTTGTTCTCCATTGGGGAGCGACATATTAGAAAGCCAATCAAAAACAGTGAGCTTGTTACAGCTATCTGTTCCGCAAGTGCCATTATTTTTGCACCCTTTTGGTTGACCGTCTTTACCAGTTGAACAACTGTTACAAGCCATCTTGTAGATATATATAGATTCTAAAGTTGCTAGCTTTAGAAGACGATTAATAAATAGTTAATACTTAAACATTCCCTCTTCTATGGGAATTATAATTATTAAAAGCAAAGTGAATTGCTTTAGATTGTAAAGATAAGATTATTATACTGACTTTAAAAAATGAAGAAATTATTTAAACTATCTTAACGTCTATTATCTTTACTGGGCAAGATTTTGATGCTTTTTCACAGTTTTCAAAAATTAATTCATCTTTTGA
>JAADHG010000171.1:0-4926 GCA_013151975.1 Chlorobiota bacterium
AATAATTTATGAATAAACAACTTATATTTCAAAAGCGACCATTTGGATTGCCTGAAGCAGACACATGGAGATTAGAAGAAAATCAAATTCCAGAATTGGCAGTAGGTGAAGTCCTGATACAACAACATTATATTTCTTTAGATCCTGCTATGAGAGGTTGGATGAACGACGTTAAGTCTTATATAGAACCCATTCAAATTGGAGACGTAATGCGAGCGGGTTCCATTGGGAAAGTCATTAAATCTAACAATCATCCAACATTTAAGATTGGTGATTGCTTAACAGGTTGGGGAGGTGTTCAGCAATACATTGCTACAAATGGTGAAGGTTGGTATAAAGTAGATGATACTTTAGCACCTATGCCAAAATACATTGGTGCTCTAGGAATGCCTGGAATGACAGCCTATTTTGGAATTTTAGAAGTTGGTAAAATAAAAGAAGGTGATATTGTTTTGGTTTCCGGAGCAGCAGGAGCTGTTGGTAGTGTAGTAGGACAAATTGCTAAAATTAAAGGTTGCACAGTTATTGGTATTGCTGGTGGACAGCATAAATGCGACTATCTCATCAACGAATTAGGCTTTGATGCTGCCATCGATTATAAATCTGAAGATATCATGCAAGCACTAAAAGAAAAATGCCCTAAAGGGATTGATGTGTTTTTCGATAATGTTGGTGGTGATATTTTAAACGCTGCACTTACCAAATTACGTATGCGTGCACGCATTGTGATATGTGGCGCCATTTCGCAATACAACAATAAAACCGCAGTAAAAGGACCAAGTAACTACTTGTCTTTGTTGGTTAATCGCGCTTCAATGCAAGGTATGGTTGTTATGGATTATGCTAAGGATTATGGCAAAGCTGCTCAGGATATGGGACTTTGGATGATGCAAGGTAAATTGAAAAGCAAAGAAGATATTTATGAAGGTATAGAAAACTTTCATGACACATTTCAACGCTTGTTTTCTGGCGACAAAATGGGCAAATTAGTATTAAAAGTTATCGAATAATTCTTTTCAGAATAATAAAAATCAATCTTATGAAGCTTAAGTTTTCAATACTTCTATGTTTAATTTCAGTAAGTGTTTTTGCTCAAAAAAAAGTATTAGACCACTCAGATGTTGAACTCTGGAATACCATAAAAAATAAATCTATTTCTAATGATGGACAATTTGTAATGTATGCTTTAGAAAAAGGCGAGAAGGATAGTTATCTTAAAATAAAAGACGCCAAAGCGAATTGGGTATTTGGTCACGAAAGAGCTAGCAAAGGACAATTTACTTATGATTCTAATTTTGCGTTGTTTACTATCAAAGCATGGAAAGACAGCATTATAGAAATGAAACGCCGAAAAATAAAGAAACCTAAACTACCAAAAGATACTTTAGGGATTTATAATATAAAGAGCAAATCACTTGTAAAGATTGCCAATGTAAAATCTTATAAACTACCTGAAAAATGGTCTGGTTATATGGCTTATTTGCTAGAAGACATTAAAGCAGATAAGAAAAAAGACAAAACAGAAAAGGATACTACCACAACTAAAAAAGATAAAAAGAAAAAAGGAGCAAAAAAAGTGAGTAAGGATAATGGATATCATTTGGTACTTCGAAATTTAACGACCAATACAGAAGATACTTTAAAATATGTCACCAATTTTACATTTGCAAAGGAAGGGCAACGATTAGCTTACACGACAACTGGCAAAAAAGATAAAATAAAAGCAGGTGTTTATGTTATGAATCTTGAGACCAATACTTCGTCACAAGTATTTGAAGCTAATAAAAAGGCTAAGTACTATCAATTGAATTTTAATGATGACGGAACGAATTTAGGATTTGTTGTAGATACCGATACAACAAAAGTTTTAGTAAGACCTTACAAATTATATATGTGGCAAAACGAAAAGCCACTTGCAGAAAAGTTGATTGATGGCGCTTCAGCACCTACGGGTTACAGAGTGTCTTCTGATGGAAAAATAAGTTTTTCAAAAGATAACTCGAAGCTCTATTTTGGTTTGGCGACACCTCCAATTGTTAAGGACACTACACTTATAGATGAAGAAATTGTAAACGTTGAAGTGTGGACGTATAATGAGCCAAGACTATATACTGTTCAAGAATTACAGGTGAAAAATGATAAAAAGAAGTCATATCAAACCGTTATTCATTTAAATAATAATAACAAGCTAGTTCAACTCGCAACGACAGCATACCCTAATGCACAACTAGGGAATGAAGGTAATTCAAATTATGCGCTAGTTAGCAATCCGAAACCCTATCAATTAGAAAGTCAATGGTCAGGGGTTTGGGCTAGTGATTATGCTATTGTGAATACAAATTCTGGTGAGACAAGCTTAGCACTTAAAAAAATAGGAGGCTCAGTAAGTTTAAGTCCGCAAGGAAAGTATGCGTATGGTTACAGCCCTGTTGATAGTACTTGGATTGCGTATAACATTGCGTCTAAAAAGCGCGTGGATTTAACCAAGGGAAAGGTGTTTTATAATGAATTGAATGATTCGCCAACACATCCAAGATCTTATGGTATTGCTGGTTGGACAGAAAATGACGAAGCCATACTCATTTATGATCGTTATGATATTTGGGAGTTTAATCCAGATAGTGGTGTAAGTTCAAAATTAACAAATGGAAGAGCTCACAAAATCACTTATAGATACGTAAAACTGGATAATGAAAAACGATTTATAGATACCAAAGAAAAATGGCTTTTAACGACCTTTAATGAAACGAATAAACATTCAGGCTATTTTGAGTTTAATCCGAAGAACCGTAAAGGTAAACAGTTGCTAACGGGTTCATATAACTACTCTAGACCAACCAAGGCACAATTTGGGAAGAATCTCATATTTACACGCCAATCGTTTCAAGAGTTTCCAAACATTCGTATATCTAACCTAAGTTTTAAAGATCAAGTTGTTATTAGTGATGCCAATCCGCAACAAGATGAATATAATTGGGGAACATCAGAGCTTGTTTCTTGGACTTCTTTAGACGGCAAAGAACTCACCGGAATGCTTATTAAACCAGAGAATTTTGACCCAAGCAAGAAGTATCCAATGATTGTGAATTTCTATGAGAAAAGTTCAAACGGATTGTTTAGGCATCGCGCACCATCTGCAGGACGCTCAACCATAAACTATAGTTTTTATACCAGTAGAGGCTATATAATTTTTAATCCAGATGTCTATTATCGTATTGGTTATCCAGGAGAAAGTGCATATAACTGTGTAATTCCTGGAGTGACATCATTAATAGAAAAAGGGTTTGTAGATAAGGATAATATAGGCGTTCAAGGACATAGTTGGGGAGGCTATCAAATTGCTTATTTGGTCACAAAAACGGATATTTTTAAAGCTGCTGAATCTGGAGCACCAGTGCCTAATATGATTAGTGCATATGGAGGTATACGCTGGTGGACAGGCTTAAGTAGACAGTTCCAGTATGAACATACACAAAGTAGGATAGGGGGAACACCTTGGGAATACCCTTCACGTTTTATTGAAAATTCACCAATTTTTTATATTGATAAAATAAATACACCCTTATTAATTATGCATAATGATGCCGATGGACATGTGCCATGGTATCAAGGTATTGAGTTTTTTGTGAGTTTACGTCGTTTAGGGAAACCAGCATGGTTTTTAAATTATAATGGCGAACCACATTGGCCTTTAAAACTTCAAAACAGAAAAGATTTTAATATTAGAATGGCTCAGTTTTTTGATTTTTATTTAAAAGGAGCATCAAAACCGGTTTGGATGGATCGTGGAGTTCCAGCAATTGAAAAAGGAATTAATCAAGGATTGGAGTTGATGAATAATGGGAGTAATTAGGATAAATATGGAATATTAAGTATAAAAAATTTATTGACATTGTTTAAACTCACTTGCTATCTGCGCTGCTAATTTTGCATTGTTATATACTAATTCAATATTTGCATCGAGGCTTAGTCCTCCAGTAAGCTCTTTAACTTTACCAAGTAAAAAGGGCGTACTGTCTTTACCTTTTATGCCTAACTTTTTTTCTTCAATAAGTGCTTTATCAATCGCATCTTTCATAAGGTTAAAATCCAGTTCTTTGTTTTTAGGAACGGGGTTAGCAATTATAACGCCACCTTTAAGATCGAGTTCCCACTTGGTCTTTAAAAGCTGTGCAATATCAGAAGTACTCTCCATTTTATAATTTACTTTAAAACCACTTTTCTGTGTGTAAAACGCTGGCAATTCATCGGTTTGATAACCCAGTACAGGAATACCAAAGGTTTCTAGATATTCGAGTGTTAAGCCCAAATCTAGTATGGCTTTTATACCTGCACAAACTACTGCCACATTGGTGTTAGCCAATTCTTGCAAATCGGCTGAAATATCAAAAGATTCTGAAGCACCACGGTGTACACCACCAATACCTCCTGTTGCAAATATCCGTATGCCTGCAAGATTAGCAGCAATCATAGTAGATGCTACAGTAGTTGCACCATCAATTTTTTGTGATAATAAATAGGGTAAATCTCTACGACTTGCTTTTACAATGTTATGCCCTGATTTTGCTAGATAATCTATTTCACATTCACTTAAGCCAACTTTTATTTTCCCATTGAGGAGTGCAATGGTAGCTGGAATAGCGCCATTATCTCTAACAATTTGTTCTACATTCAAGGCCGTCTCTTTGTTTTGAGGATATGGCATACCATGCGAAATAATGGTAGATTCTAGTGCTACTATTGGTTGGTTATTTAATAAAGCTTTTTTAACTTCTGAATTAATCTCGAGGAGTTTTTTCATCATGATGCTAACGTATCTAAAACCTTTTGAATACAAATATCTGGGTTTACAGCATCTTGATGCATAATTGTAATTTGAGCACAAGCAGCGGCAAATTGCACCATATCGTATAATTCCATTCCTTT
>JAADHG010000171.1:4983-11402 GCA_013151975.1 Chlorobiota bacterium
TTCCTGATGCATTTATTTTATTTTTATCAATAAATATTTCATTTTCGTCACCATAAGCAACGCCATCTATACCTAAAGTGATAAATACTTTTTTAACACCCAACTCTAAAAAATGTGCAACCACTTTTTCATATTCAATTTCATAGTTTACTTTAATACCACTTAATAATTCTGCTTCCATGGCATTACACTTTAATATATATAGCTTATCAAGAATTGGCTTTGCTTTAAGAGCCTTTTTAGCTGAAACAGCTTCTAAAGCAAAACGCACATTAGGCAGTTTTTTAGTTACCAACTCTAAGGTAGATGTTGGTAGATTTGTTTCTATAATACAATAGTCGCTTTGTGCAATAACATCTAGATTATCTAAAATAAATGCATCAGGAATATCATCATAAATATCCATTGCCGTTAGCCCTAATGCCATGTCGTTAGATTTATCCATTATTGCCATAAAAATAGAAGTCTTACTATTTTCTTTAATCAAGCTATGAGTAATCGAAAGACCTAAATTATTACAGGAATCAGTTATGATTTTAGAGAATTCATCATCAGCTAAAACAGTTAAAAACTCAACATCAAAATCAAGATGTTTTAAATTTTCAGCAATGTTCCTTCCAACGCCACCAAGAATGGTTTCAAGGTGTCCAGTATTAGAATCTTGGTAGATTAATTCTTCGTTTGAAAAACCAATTAAGTCAATATTTGCGGCACCAATTACTGTAATTTTCGGATTATTTGACATCTTTACAAAGGAATGAATAAAAATTCTTATTAATTTAGGTAAATTTACAAGATATAGTTAAAATGTATGCAAAAATTCAGGTCAATTTTTAAAAAAGAAAAGCCTATTATAGGAATGGTTCATGTACAGGCATTACCTGGAACTCCAAAGCATAAGTTTGAGCCCTCTCTCATTATTGATAAAGCACTTGAAGAAGCAAAAGTTTATTCTAAAGCTGGGATAGATGCCGTCATGATTGAAAATATGCATGACATTCCGTATCTTAAGAATGGGGTAGGTCATGAGGTAAGTAGTATAATGACTCTAATTGCTCACCGAATAAAACAGGAAACCAATGTCCCAGTTGGTATTCAAATTTTAGCTGGAGCAAATATGGAAGCATTAGCTGTAGCAAAAGCGGCATCTATAGATTTTATTAGAGCAGAAGGTTTCGTATTTGCACATACTGCAGATGAAGGTATTATTGAAGCTCAAGCTGGAGACCTATTGCGTTATCGCAAGCATATTGATGCAGATGGAGTAGCTATTTTTACAGATATTAAAAAGAAGCATAGTTCTCATGCTATTACCCAAGATGTTTCACTACTAGACACAGCTAAGGCTGCACGTTTCTTTTTAAGTGATGGGGTTATTATTACCGGTAGCCATACAGGAGAATCCGCTTCTATTGAAGAATTAAAAGAGCTAAAAACGCATTTAGATTTTCCAGTAATTGTTGGCTCAGGTATAACACAAGACAATGTATTAGACTATCTACCTATATGTGATGCAATGATTATTGGCTCCTATTTTAAAGAAAAAGGCTACTGGGAAAATGAGTTGAGTTATAATCGTATTGCAAAATTTATGGAATCTGTAAGAAAATTATAATAAAGAACGGTAAATATTGAATTTTTACGGGTTAAGAACCTAACAAATATCATTTTTTGAGTTATATTTAGTCATTAGCTTTATCTTCATTCTAATTCTAAAAGCATAATTATGAAAATATACGATAATAAGCACATCAAAAATGTTGTTTTTGTAGGAGCTCATGGTAGTGGTAAAACCACAATGTCTGAAACCATGTTGTTTGAAGCTGGACTATTAAACAGAAGAGGTACAGTAGAAAGTAAAAATACGGTTTCAGATTATCATGAAATCGAACAAGAACGCGAAACTTCGGTGTTTGCAACGCCATTACATACCGAATGGCGTAATTATAAAATAAACATTATTGATACACCTGGGCTGGATGATTATTTAGGTGAAATAGTTTCGTCCATAAGAGTTGCAGATACTGTTGCAACAGTTATTAATGGTAGGCACGGTGTAGAAGTTGGTACCGAAATTATTTGGAATTATATAGACAAATACAATAGACCTACACTTTTTGTAGTGAATCAAATTGATCATCCAGATACAAATTTTGATAAAAGTTTTACAGGTATTAAAGCCTTAGTTGGTAATAATGCTGTTAAAATTCAGTATCCAATAGTTATTGATGGTGCACAATGTATAGTAGATGTATTAAAAATGAAACTCTATAAATTTTCTCCTGAAGGAGGGAAGCCTGAAAAATTGGATATCCCAGACGATCAAATTGACTTGGCAAATGAGTTGCATAACGAACTGGTTGAAAAAGCCGCTGAAAATGATGAAGAACTTCTAGAGTTATTCTTTGATAAAGGCACTTTAAATGAAGACGAAATGCGCAAGGGCATTAAAGCTGGAATGCTGAATCATGAATTATTCCCTGTGTTTTGTATTTCTGCTTTAAAAGATATGGGCACTGGCCGCTTAATGGGCTTCATAGACAATGTTGCTCCAGCTGCAGCTGATCTAAAGCCAGCACAAAGCATAGAAGGAGAAGAAATCTCACCAACAACAGAAGCACCTACCGTGCTTTTTGTTTTTAAGACATTATACCAACCCAATTTAGGACAGATTACTTTCTTTAAAGTGAAATCAGGAGAAGTAAAGCTCAACGATAAATTAACCAACTCCAGAAAAGATGAAACCGAAATTATAAACCAATTGTTTATTATGGATGGTAAGAAGAGAGAACCAGTTTCAAAATTAACGGTGGGTGATATTGGTGCGACCTTAAAATTGAAGTTTACTAAAACTAACGATACACTTTATAGTGGTAAAAAGCCAATTACATTATCACCTATTCAATATCCAGCTTCAAGAATTACAAAGGCTGTATTTGCACTTGATAAGCATAATGAGGAGAAGTTAAGTGATGCGCTAAAGCGTATTCGTAGCCAAGACCCAACGGTAATAGTACAATTTTCAAAAGAGTCTAAACAGTTACTATTAGGCTGTCAAGGGGAGTTACACTTATCTACAATTGCTTGGACCTTAAAAAATATTTATGGTGTTGAAGCAAAATTTGAAAAACCAAAAATTCAATACAGAGAAACCATTCAGCGTTCATCGACATCAAGTTACAGACACAAAAAACAATCTGGTGGTTCAGGGCAATTTGGAGAAGTACACATGAAAATAGAACCGTGGTATGAAGGCATGGAAGAACCTAATGGCTTTAACATTAGAGGAAAGGAAGAAATAGATTTACCTTGGGGAGGAAAATTGGTATTCTACAATTGCATTGTTGGAGGTGTTATCGATCAGCGCTACCTACCATCAGTGATGAAAGGTGTGTTAGAAGTTATGGAATCTGGTCCATTAACCAGCTCTTATATTAGAGATATCCGCGTTATGGTATATGATGGTAAAATGCATTCAGTAGATTCTAACGATATTTCATTTAAAATAGCTGGAGCACATGCTTTTAAAGAAGCATTTTTAAATGCTAACCCAAAATTGTTAGAACCAACAAACGAGCTGGTTGTAACAGTTCCAGAGGAAATGGTTGGTAATGTAATGACCGATTTACAATCTAGAAGAGCTATAATTCAAGGTATTGAAAGTAATGGGCACTATCAAATATTAAAATGTATTTCGCCAGCAGCTGAGTTATATGGCTATTCTACAGGATTACGATCATTAACTCAAGGTAGAGCCACCTTTAGTTCTAGATTTTCTTCTTATAAACCAGTACCACAAAATATACAAAACGAATTAATAAAAAATTAATAACCATAAAATATTTAACATATGCAGACTAAAGTATCATATTTAAGCGATTTAAAGTTTAATCTAGAAACTTGGAAGAGAGAGTTACGGTTTCACTATAATGAAATGGACACATTTCAAGAAAAATTAGAAGAGATTGCAAGTAGAGAGTTTACTAAAAAGGCATTAATCCCTTTAGAAACTTTCCAGAACAGAATTACTATTGAGAAAAGTGCTATTTCTAAATTAATGCATCGCTGTAAACGAAAACTTTCTAATGTAAATAGAGTAGATTATGGTGAAAGTATTGATGGTCGTCTACAATATGAACAAAGCTCTTTGCGCGACGATATGAAGCATTATATTAGAATGCATTATGAATTAAAAGAGAGTATGATGGATTATTTTTTAGTGTGGTTATAATAAAACATCAAACTGAAAATAAAAAAGAGCGTTAAAAAATATTAACGCTCTTTTTTTTATTAAAAATCTCATAATATGATTATTGTCATAGGTGAGAAGAATATTCGAAGTTAATTTTGAAAATTAAAATAACTCATTTACTATGAAAACACATTTAATAAGAAAAACAAAAACAGTAATTGCAATTGCCTTAATAGCAATTCTTTTTGCCTGCAATTCAAAAGAAGATGTAACAGCCAATGAAGTTTCAGGTACTTATGAAGGAACTTTAACAGCTGTGGGTTTAACAAGTCGTGTAAGTAGTTCTCAAGCAATATTACCAGCAACGGTTATTATAACAAATATTGGAGAAGAGATTGAAGTACATTGTGTTGCTGATAATTTTGACGAAACAATAATGCTTGATACCTATGAAAACGGGGATGAAATTATGGTGTGCTATACAGGAGCTGACTTTGAAAACATGTATGGACACATGCTTGGAGAAAGCCATATGGGAGATAACATGCAAGGAAATAACACCGAATGGATGGAACATTTAAACAATGAGCATCAAGTTGGTGACGAGCATTTTGGAGGTTTTAATATGCAAGACCATAGCTTTAATTTCTTATTTAAAACAAGTAATGGAGATTTTCAATTTCAAGGTATAAAGAATTAGTCATTTTAATAAATAATATAAGCCTACTGTTTAGTAAGCTCTGTAAAACAAAAAATCCCTTTCGTTTGAAAGGGATTTTAAAATAGCTAAAGTTTCAAAAGCGAATAAGAAAGAAAAGTAAATGCCTTATTTATTTTATAATAGTTCTTATATATTAAGAATAGAGTGTTAAGATGGATAAACATTGCATAATCTTTGTGCTTCAGACTGTATATTTTTAATTTTTTTATCCTTAAACCCCATTTGTTTTAGTTTATGTGAAGCATATATAAGTTCTTGAGTTAGAATGATATCTTTTTCTATAAGTAATTTCTTTTCTCTTTTTGTAATAGTGGTTAATGTAGTTATTGGATATAACCCAAATTTGTCAATATTTTTAGATATTCCATTATCCTTGGGGTAATCCCAGCTTAATAAAGTTAGATCAACACACTTGCCGTAATTTATAGCATCTTCGGTAAATCGTGTATTAGTTATTAGCCACCCTTGCTTTAGATATGTAGTTTTTTCAGAGTTATTCCATTGCTTCTGAATATCAATAAATCGTGAATTTATGTATAGAGGGACTTTTACATTACTAACAGTTTTCGCATTCATATGAAATTTACATTCAATAGCATACACCTTATCATCTTTTTCAGCTAAAACATCAATCTCATGGCTTACACATTCTCCTTTTAACACAACACCAACTTGTGTATTGTACCCCTTTTGTTTTAATAAAGCACCTATTAATCGTTCAAAAGGATACCCCGTTGGTCCTAAATCATAAATGGCTTGTTTTAAACTATATTTTGAAGCACAAATGCGATTGGATTTTTTTAATATTCCAAATGCCTTTTTGTAAATTTCTTTGGAATTGATTCCATCATAAAGCTGAGGTGTTATGGTTTCAATAATCGAATTTATTTCTTCATCAGATGCACCACTATTTTGAAGTGACTTTTTAAGCTTATTAAAAGAAAACTTTTCTAAGTCTCCTGAATATTTTTTTATAAATAAAGTTTTATGATACATTTTGTTTAAGTTTAAAATCTTAAAATTTCTGTCATAATCCCAAATCGAATAATGTTTAATTGTTCTTGAAAATAAATATTGTAATAATCTATACCATGATAAAATTGAACAAAAAAACCTATGTCTTCTAAAAATTTTGGATGATAATAAAATATTAAGCTTGCATTTAACCGATCTAAATCAAAAGTGTTTAAATTATTATAATTGTCGAGCATTAAAAATGTTTCTACTTTTAAAGAAAAGTTCGGGTTGTCATCTTTATCAGAGCTGATTAATGGTAATTTAAAAGCTGTAAATGTATTATGCCATCTAAGTCCGCTATATTTCCCATGTAATTCATCTAACATCCAACTTCTAGGATGAACCTCTATAGAGCTCTTAAAAAACTTGACAGCTTTTAAAGCACTGCTATGTGATGTTTTTATGATTCCTATCTCAAAAAAATTTGTAGCAAAATTTCCTGATTGTAAATTAATAAATCCATTTTCATCATAGAAATTACCATCTTGT
>JAADHG010000160.1 GCA_013151975.1 Chlorobiota bacterium
TGGAATATTTGTGGCAATAAATGGGAGGACTTTTTCTTTTGCAAAATCTACCAATGGAGCATAATCTGTCTTATAATTTGGCCACAATCTTGCTAGAGAGTCTAGTTCTTTTGAATTGATAGAGTCCTTTAAATATTCATTTAATATCTCTTGGTTATCAGTTTCAAACATCTCTGCTCCTAAAATAAGCTGATTCGTATTGTTTAGATCGGATGTTACTTCATATTGTAGCCAGTGAGATATAGGGTTGTCATGAGATTCACCAAATAAGATTACCTCTTTTTTAGCTATCGTTTTAAGCATTTTTTTATAAGATACTCTTTTGCCTTTGGAATTATAAATGACGTGAGATTCTTTTTTTTGACTGAATGATGTTAATGTAAACGCAAGTAAAGTAAGTGTTAGTAATAATCGTTTCATCTTTTAATTTTAGAGTTAATAGTTCTTGGTTCAAAAATAATTAAGTCCAATAAAAAGTGAGAGTTAAATTTTTCACAATTTATCACTTGATTTTAAATGCTGCCGAATTTTCATCAAAAACAATCAAATCTTTAGGGAATAACAAATTAAAAGTGCCTTGTTTAATATGGTTTTTTGGTGTATCTATAACAGTTGAATCTTTAACCATCACAATTAACTTATCACATAATTGGATAGCTAAATCTATTTCGTGGGACGAAAACAATATAGTTTTGTTGGTGTCTTTCACTAATTTTTGAAGCAATTTTAAAATATAGGCTTTATGATACATATCCAGATGCGTCGTTGGTTCATCCAAAATAATCAAATCGGTATCTTGAGCTAAAGCCCGAGCTATCATAACCTTTTGTAATTGCCCATCGCTGAGTTCGAAACATTTTTTATTCTTCAGGCCTTCAATATTAGTCTGTTTTATGGATTGGATTATAATTTCAATATCATTTTTAGACAAATTCCCAATCCAATTGGTATATGGTTGTCGCCCTAAAGCTACAAGCTCAAAAACTGATAAATTTTTTGATGTTATTTGTTCGGTAAGGACTAAACTTAATGTTTTTGCTAATTCTATATTATTGAATTGTGATAAGAATTTAGAATTGATAAATATCTCTCCACTTAATGATGATTGTACGTTGGTAAGCGTACGGAGCAGCGTTGATTTTCCAATACCATTTGCTCCAACTAATCCAATCAATTCACCTTTATGTAATTCAATATTAATATTGGAAGCAACCACAGTTTGTACTTTTTTAGCACTATAACCGATGGTTAAATTTTTAGTTTTTAGTATAATATGTTTATTGTTAGTATTCATAAGTTTGCAATCAACTTTTGTCATGCTGAACTTGATTCAGCATCCAAATGGATTCCGTATCAAGTACGGAATGACAAGTCTTTTTTCTTTTGTCTTTCATCTTTTATCTTATTAAAAAATCATCTTACGTTTTCTAACCAATAACCAAATTATAACAGGCGCACCAATTAAAGAAGTTATCGCATTAATTGGTAAGGTATAATCACTTGTTGGTAATTGCGCAATGCTATCACAAATCAGCATTACAATGGCTCCAAATAAGAATACTGCTGGTAATAGTATTTTATGATTAGAAGTGTTAAAAATTTGTCGCGTTAAGTGCGGAATAGCTAATCCAATAAAGGCAATAGGTCCAGCAAATGCAGTAATGGTTCCTGCTAATAAACTTGTCGCGATAATAATTAGCAATCGACTTTTCTTAATATTAAGCCCTAAGCTTTTAGCGTAATTTTCTCCTAGAAGTAATGTGTTTAGTCCTTTTGTTGAAATGATACTTAAAACTATTCCGAAGCAATAAATAATAAAGAAAATGAGGAGCTCACTCCATGATAAATTACCAAGACTTCCAAATCCCCAAAATATATATTGTTGTAATTGTTCAGCAGAACTAAAGTAGGAGAGTACACTAACCACAGCAGCTGTAATGCTTCCAAACATTAGTCCTATTATTAATATAGCCATGGTATCTCTTACTCTTGAAGACACGATTAAAACGGCTAAAAGCACTAAGAAGCTTCCTAAACTTGCCGCAATGACAATACTCCATTTTGAAATAAGAAGTCCAGCAAGTGCACCTCCAAATATAGAAGCTCCCATAATTATTAAGGCAACGCCTAAACTAGCTCCCGATGTAATACCAAGTACAAAAGGTCCAGCAAGCGGATTCCTAAACAAGGTTTGCATCATTAACCCAGAAATGCCTAAACCTGAGCCTACTAAAATAGCAGTAAAAGCTTTTGGTAATCTGTAGTTTTGAACAATATATTGCCAGGATTCATTTGAAGTTGAAACTCCTATTAAGCTATTAAATACATCTTTAATTGGAATAGATACTGACCCCAAACTTATATTGGTAAAAAAGCAAAATAATAAGATAATGCTAAGTATTAAAAAGGAGTATCTATAGTTGGTTTTCATCTTTTTAAAAATCCGTCGATTTGAGTGAATTTTAATGAACAAAGTTCTTGAAATTTGTATCGAAAATAGGATTTTAAAATTAATAAAATTAGTTCTCGATACTTTTTCCTATGGAAAAAACTCGATCTGACGTATTTGTTACTCCAAAGGCTTAAAAAAGAAAGGTATATAATCTGGTAACAATTCAGGATGGCAAATTTTAATAATGTCTTTCAGCACTAGGTCTGGTCTTGCTATACCAAGTTCATAATACAAAACGCCACCAGTTTTTCCAGTAGTATTTGAAAATGAATAGACTTTATTATTTTGAAAGGCTTTAAATTTTGTATAATGTTGATTTGCTTTTTCAAGAGCTTCCATACTTGTGTAATATGATGGACTTAGCCATAATTCGGCATCTTTAGCTTTTTCAAAAACACTTTCAAAGCTTAAAGCTAAACTTCCTTTTCCAGAGGTTTCACTCCATAAATAAGTAACATTTGCATCTTTTAAAAATTGTGCTTCAGTACTCGAGCCATTTGGTAAATACCATACATCTTTATGTAAAGCACCACTTAAAACAGTAGGTTTTGTTTTAGCAGATGTCGCTAATTTTTTAGCATCTAAATAATTTGTTTCTATGGTATTAAAAATAGAATCAGCCTGTTTTTCTTTGTTGTAAAGTGCTCCAAAAAATTTTATCCATTCGGCTTTTGCTAAGGGTGATGCTTCAACCCAATCGCCATTATAAATTACAGGAATATTAGCTTTTTGAATAGTTTCAAATGTTTTGTTCACACCATCAACACCAAAACCAACGACAACATCAGGTTTTAATTCTAGTAATATTTCGGTATTAATGCCTTCATTTTTACCAAGTTCTCTAACAAAACCAGCATCAATGCGCTGTCTAGTCTTTTCAGACGAGACGTAATCTGTTCCGGGAAACCCAACCAATGTTTGTTGAACATCTAAAAGTTCTAAGGCAGGAATGTGTGTTGTTGAGGTTACCACTATTTTTTGAATAGGACTGGGAATACCGCCTTTACTTTTGTTATTCGAAAGGATGTATTTATAAGATTCCTCAGCATTTGGCCAAGGATTTTTAATTTCTACCATTTTATAGGTGCCAAAATCTGTAATAGAAAACCCTTTGGCATATTTCAAAGTAATATCAATGCCACTTGTGGTTTCTTGTGGAGTTGTTTTAGTTTCTTTTTTGCAAGAAACAAATACTACAAAAACAATTAATAGAATGGCATTTTTCAATTGATAGATATTTTAGATTATCAAAAGTAATATTATTTAGGGTTATGGTGGAATCATTAAACAAAATGTTTACATTCGCGTCGAATTTTGGTTTGACAACGTCTATTTGAATGAAGTTTTAGGATAATTATTGAGATCCTGAAACAAGTTCAGGATGACAGTGTCAATTAAAAGGGAATCAGGTGAAGTGATTTATGATTTACAAAATCTAAAATTTCCAGTCCTGAACTGTTCCCGCAACTGTAAGTTTATGCCAAATGTATTTTGGTGTCTCATTATTTTGAGTTGTTATTTTCTTCAATACCACTGATTTTTTTTCGGGAAGGTGAAATAACAAGAAACAAGTCAGGAGACCTGCCATTTTCAACAAAAAATAAGTCAAACTTTCGGGATAAAAGTTTACGTATAAGCAATTATACTACTCTCGAGTAACAATTAATTAAAATGAACAAAAAAGTATGTGTTTTAGGTGTCTGTTGTACACTTATCTCAACATTTGGTTTTTCACAACAAGATGAAGAAACCAAAGCAGAACAATTAAGCGAAGTTGTTGTGACCAACTCTCGTTTTGAAATTAAAAGAGAAAATTCAGGAAAGGTCATTACTAAAATTACACAAGAAGAATTACAGCACCTTCAAGGAAAAAGTATTGCTGAAATTATTAATACAACAGTTGGTGTTGAAATTAACGGGACCAAAAGCAACGCAGGACAAAACTTGAGTTATTTTGTGCGTGGTGGTCGCAACAGGCAAGTATTAATTTTAATAGATGGCATACAAGTAACCGATGCATCACAAATTGCAAACGATTACGATTTACGTTTATTAAATGCCGACCAAGTAGAAAGCATCGAAATTTTAAAAGGCGCATCTAGTACATTGTATGGTTCAGGAGCTGCAACTGCTGTAATAAATATTAAGCTGAAAGAAGCTTCTAAAAAATCAATTTCGGCTACTTTTAGAAGTGTTTTGGGAAGCAATCAATCTCAAAACGATACTAATTATGCGATTGAAGATTTTAGAAATAGTGTATCCATTAATGGAACTGTAAATAAGTTTAACTATTTGGCAAGTTTTGGAAATCAATTTACCAATGGCTTGAGTGCTGTAGCAAACGGAACAGAAACCGATGCGTTTAATTCTATAAACGGAAATCTAAAATTGGGTTACAAATTTTCTAAAGTATTCAAAACAACTATTTATGGAAGTTTTGATAAGTATACAGCCGATTTTGATGATGGTTTTCTGTTTGCTGATGCAAATAATGTTTTAAAAACCAATCAGTATCGTTTCGGATTGTCTTCAGAATATAAATACAACAACGGAAGTATTACTGTAAATGCCGCATACAATGATGTTGAACGTAATATAGCATCCAGTTTTCCGTCACAATTTAAGTCTAATGGTTTTGTGGTTGATGCATTTAATAAATATAATTTTAATAATACGTTTTATACGGTTTTAGGAATTAATATTCAGGATAATAATATGGAGAGTTTTTCGATTCCGTTTGGAGGAACAACATTTGAACAAAGTATTAACCCTGAAACGGCATCATTTTCTATAATAGATCCTTATGCAAATGTGGTTTACACTTCTGATTTTGGGTTAAGTATTAATGCGGGAGCACGTTTAAATAACCATAGTGAATATGGTTCGCATTTGGTATATAGTATAAACCCGTCGGTTAAAAAAGATGTAAACTTTGGGTATTTAAAAGGATTAGCAAGTTATGGTACAGCTTATATTACACCTTCGTTGTTTCAATTGTTTGAACCTACGTACGGAAATGCCGATTTAAAGCCAGAAGAAAACGCAACATTAGAAATAGGAGCAGAGCTTGGGATAAAAGATAAAGCAACGTTTAATGTGGTTTACTTTAACAGAAAGGAAACCAATTTTATTGATTTTGTGGACTTAGGTAATTTTGTATTTCAATACAAAAACACAGACGAATCTTTTACAGCCAGCGGGATTGAATTTACAGGAGATTATAAATTGACTAAAGGTTTGAAAGCATCAGCGAATGTAACATACACAAAAGTTGAAGACAATTTAAAACTTCGCATTCCAGAGTTTAAAGTTAACGCCAACTTAGATTATCAAGTTTCCGATGCTACATTTATGAGTCTGTCGTATCAATATAATGATACAAGAGAAGATGCATTTTTTAATAGTACAACCTTTGCAAGCGAAATGGTAAATTTAAAATCGTATAGTTTATTAGATTATTATGTGAGTCATAATCTTATTAAAAACAAAATGACACTTTTTGCATATGTTACTAATCTTTTTAATACAGATTATCAAGAATTGTTTGGTTACACTACAAGAGGCAGAAATGTGAATATTGGATTTAATTTGAGTTTTTAAGTGAAGTTGTTTTATAATATTAAACCTGTCAAGTTTTTAAAACCTGACAGGTCTTTTTATTTATTCATTAATTTGTAATCTATTAACAGATTCTATTCTTTCATTATCAATATACATGCCTTTGTCGAATGGTAAAAAGTCATTACTATCTCCTAAAAGTTCAACCTCTGGTACAATAGGGTAAGATATTCTTCCAGATCCTAATATATCAGCTAAAGCAGCAGCTAGTAAGGGTTCGTTTGCATCACCTAATATGCCATAATTAAAAGGATTTTCAGCCAATTCTATAGTTGGTATCAATCCAGAAGAAGGCACCATGGCATCGTTTTTATTAACAGTTATTGCAACTAAAG
>JAADHG010000073.1 GCA_013151975.1 Chlorobiota bacterium
ATGGTTATAATAGTGTGTTAATAGTAGCTATAACTTTTTATATAATTGCTTTGAAAATATATTAACTTCTGTTTATACTATTTCTATTAACAAGTTATTAGTAGTATAATGTATTTATTAATAGCTTTTTAATTAGTTATATTAACAATTTTTTTAAAGCTTAGTTAACAGCTTTTTTTAATAATAATATTAGATTTTATTGTTTATATGTCTATAATTTTAAATTATAACATTATAATTCTTTTACATAAAAATATTTGGAAATTTCATTTCTATTTTTGATTAGGAAAAAATAAAGTAATAACAAAAATTAGTTATAAAATATAACCATTAGATATTAACAGTTTATTAATATAGTAATTCACATTTGTTTTTTTGCAAACCTTATTTTGTACTTTTATAATTTAATAATAATTAGCTTTTATAAAAACTTAACACGTATAATAACCTTAAAAAAATGAAAATTTCAATAGGAAACGATCACGCAGGAACAGAATATAAATTTGCAATACTTAAACTTTTAGAATCTAAAGGTATATTAGTTACAAATTATGGAACAGATACTTCTGATAGTGTAGATTATCCAGATTTTGTTCACCCAGTTGCAGAAGATGTTGAAACTAATAAATCTGACTTAGGAATTATTATTTGTGGAAGTGGGAATGGTGCTTCTATGACAGCAAACAAACACCAAGGTGTAAGAGCAGCATTATGTTGGACAACTGAAATAGTTGCTCTTGCAAGACAACATAATAATGCAAATATTTTAAGTATTCCTGCACGTTTTACCGCTTTACCACAAGCGTTAGATATGGTAGAAACATTTTTAAATACGCCTTTTGAAGGCGGAAGACATCAAAATAGAGTAGATAAGATTCCGGTTTCTTGTTAAATGACACACACACATTCACATAACCACCAACACGATTTAAAAGATAAAAAACTTTTTTTTACTATAATACTCAACATTATAATTACTGTTGCTCAAGTTATAGGTGGGATTGTTTCTGGAAGTTTATCTTTATTAAGTGATGCGTTACATAATTTTAGCGATGTAATTTCTCTAGTAATTAGCTTTATAGCGTCTAAGCTCTCTAAAAGAAAAGCATCAATTAACAGAACATTTGGTTATAAGAGAGCGGAAATATTAGCAGCTTTTATTAATGCATCTACATTAGTAATAGTTGCGGTTTTATTAATTATTGAAGCTGTTAAACGTTTTCAAAATCCACAAGAAATAGAATCAACTATCGTTATTTGGTTATCTCTTTTAGCTATTATTGCTAATGGATTTAGTGTATTATTGATTAAAAACGATTCTAAAAACAACCTCAACTTACGTTCAGCATATCTACATCTTTTTACAGATATGATGGCTAGTGTTGCAGTATTAATAGGTGGTTTGTTAATGCGTTATTATCAATTATTTTGGGTAGATAGTGTAATGACATTTTTAATAGCAGTATACTTAATTTGGGTGGGTTACGATTTACTTAAAAAATCCACCAAAATATTAATGTTATTTACTCCAGATCAGGTGAATATAAAAGAAATATTAAGAGTAGTACATAAAATACCTAAGGTTAATAAATTACATCATGTACATGTTTGGTATTTAAATGATGATGAACTCCATTTAGAAGCACATCTTGATCTAAAAGAGAATGTGAGCATTTCAGAATTTGATATAATCTTAAATAAAATAGAAGCTTTACTACATGATAAATTTCAAATAAACCATATAACCATACAACCTGAGTTTAATAAAGAAGACTCTAAAAATGTAATTATTCAAGATTAATGCTAACTATAAAAACGAAATATTTTAATGAGTTAACAACAACAGAACTTTATGATTTATTACAATTAAGAAGTGCGGTTTTTGTTGTAGAACAAGATTGTGTATATCAAGATCTTGATGGAAAAGATAAAGATGCGTTACACATTATAGGAGTTAAAAACAAGACTATTGTGGCTTATACAAGGGTTTTTAAACCTAGTGATTATTTTAATGAAGCAAGTATAGGTAGAGTGGTGGTAGCACATAATGAACGCCAACATAAATATGGATATGAGATTATGAATAGGTCTATAAAAGCGGTTAAAGATTTTTTTAACGAGACCACAATTAAATTATCTGCACAAACGTATTTAAAACAATTTTATAATAATTTAGGATTTATAGAAGAGGGAGAAGAATATCTAGAAGATGGTATTCCACATATTGTTATGGTAAAAAAATAAACTACTGTTTTTTTGAAGCTATATAAGTAATTAATATTTCTACTCGCCTATCAAATTTAGCCTCACCACCTAAAGGGAATTTACGGCGCATTCCGACATATTTCATTCGTTTTTTATTAACCCCTTTTCCAGCTAAATAGTAATAAATATACTTTGCTCTAGCAACCGAAAGGTTACGCTTTTTGGTTTTTCTATCAACCGCATCTCTTGCACTTTGTGTACAACACACATGCCCTTGAATAGTGAAATATACATCTTCACGTTCTTTTAGTATTTTGGCTATTTTTTCAAGTGTTTCAATAGACTCTGGTAAAATTTGACTATACCCCGTTTTAAATAAAATATTTTCTAAAATTACTTTATCTCCAACTTTAAGATTTCCCTTTAATGTAGATTCAGTACTTTGCTCTTCTTTTATTATTTCTGGTCGCGGAGGAATATAAACAACTGCAATAACCTCAACCTTTCTATTTAAGCCCCTAATAATATTTGCGTCTTCGGTATCGATAGTCTTTAATAACACCTCTCCTTTCCCATCAACGTTACTTATTAGGGAATTATCAATTTCATGCTCAGAAAATATTGATTTTATAGCGTTTGCGCGTTGCTGTGATAATAAAAGGTTATAAGAATCACTTCCACGATCATCACAAAAGCCGTAGATGTCTATTCTTTGTACATCCTGTTTTTGAATATCTTGAATAAACAAAAGAAGCCTGTTATGCTCTATGTCTGATACATCAAACTGATCAGTATCAAAATAAACCACATGTTTAATTTCATTTTGAGACCACATGAAATTACTCAATAATAAAAAGAAAATTAGAATTTCTCTCATATTATAATCTTAAAACAGATATAAATATAACCTAATTTTTAGTTTATAAGTATTTAAAAAGCGTAATAAATTTTAGGAACTTAGTTTAAATAGCTATTGTATTTATTAATATTACTCAATATTTCTACAGCAGTTTTTATTTCGGTATTATGTGTTAAATAATATTCATGCAAGCCTTCTCTATAAAAATAACGTTTTATAATTTCGTTTTCTAATAAAGAGGTTAATTGTACTTTGTTTTCATCAACTGCCTTGTTTTTTAATTCATTAAGGCTTTGCTTTAGTTTTTTGTAATCACCAGATAAATCTTTCATCAACTCTTCTTTGTTGGCGACCTCCTTTAGTTTTAATAAAGCTGTTTCTGTTTCTGTTTTGAAGTCAAAACGATTAGATTTTAAATAAGACTTAAACATTCTAAAATCAGAATCAGACAATTTAAAGGTTGTTAGGTTTGGTTCAGGATGGCTATAATAATAGTTGGTTGCAAAATTAAAAACATAGTCATTACTCAGTATAGCTTTAGTAATTGTAGATGGTTTTGATAATGCAATTTCAACATCAGGCTCGATACCACCACCATCAAATACAGACCTTCCATTTTTAGTTTTAAACTCATTAAAATCTTCTTTTTTTACACGTATAGCATTTCCGTTTTTATCTCTATGCCAATAATCAAGCGCCTGAATGCATCTTCCGGAAGGTGTATAATATCTAGAAATAGTAATCTTAACCTGCGTTCCATAAGTTAATGGCTTAGGTCGTTGAACCAACCCTTTTCCAAAACTCCTAGAGCCAATAATTACTGCACGATCAAGATCTTGTAAAGAGCCTGAAACAATTTCGCTTGCTGAAGCACTACCACCATCTATTAACACAATTAAAGGGATTTGAGTGTCAATGGGATTATTTTTAGTAAAATAAGTCTTGTTGTACTTTTCTACCTTTGATTTTGTGGTTACCACTAATCGCCCTTTTGGCACAAAAAGATTAACGATGTTTATGGCTTCAGATAATAATCCACCCGGGTTGCCACGTAAATCTAAAATTATACTTTCTGCCCCATCAGCTTTTAACTCTTTTAGCGCATTTGCTGTTTCTCGAGACGCTTTTCTATTAAATTTAGTCAGGGCAATATACCCTGTTTTGTCGTTAACCATATCAAAAAGGGACACTGCATTTATTTCAACTTCTTGACGTGTAATCGTTGTGGTATTAGTTTTCCCTTGTCTTACATAAGTTACGTTAACTTTAGAACCAGGCGCTCCTCTTAGTAAATCGCCAGCATTTTCTTTAAAAGTTGAAACCAAAATATCCTCTACCTTTATTATTTCATCTCCAGCCTTAAGCCCCGCCTTATCGGCAGGATAATCTTTGTAAGGCTCTAAGATTAGTAATTTATCTTTAAGCGTTTTCACACTTGCCCCAATGCCAGTATAATCGCCAGTATTATTTATTCTAGCTGCTTCCACATCTTGCTCATTCATAAATACCGTATAGGGATCAAGATCTTTAAGCATGTTTTTTATAGCCGTATCCATTAAATCTCCCGGATTAGTTTCATCAACATAGTTCATGTTAATTTCCTTAAACAAGGTTGTAAAGATTTCAATTTGTTTAGCAATTTCAAAAAAATCACTTTTAAAAGCGACACCTGTAAACAAAAAGGTGAATACTAAAAATGGAAGTATAATTTTTGATTTTAATTTTTGTTTCATCACAGTATTTTATTTAATAGAAACAGCCTCATTAAATTTTTTAAACACTAATTTCATTCTCGTTTCTATTTGATTTAGTGTGGGTTTATCGTTTCCAATGTACAAAATCATAAACGCATATCGTGTTGTAATGTTGTTAAAATATGTAGCCTTGTGTAGTCGATAAGATTCTCTTAACAGTCGCTTTATTCTGTTTCTATCAACAGCTTTTTTTAAATTACGTTTACTAACAGAAACACCAGTTTTTATAATTGTATTATCATTAAAAGACGTTTGAAGATATACCAAACGCAGAGGATAAGCAGAAACCGATTGTCCTTCTAAGAACAATTGCTCAATGCATTTTTTGCTTTTTAATTTTTCTTTATTTGAAAATGATAGATCCATTTTGGATAATAATAACACAAAAATAGTGATAAGATATGATACGAGTTTTTTAATAAAAAGGGCTTAATTAACCCCTTTTACACGATTTTTTTTAGCAGTGTTTTTTTTAGTTGTAGTAACCGTTATATTTTGCGGAGCAAGGCGTATTGAGTTATTATACTTGTTAATATCTGCCATTTTATTTTTTACATCTATAGTAACCGATTTAATATCTTTTTTAGGTTTGTTAATTGTAAATGAATAAGAAGGGCTTGCCCAAGCCCAATCTTTTAAAACTGTTCTAGAAGAATTACTAGGTTTTGCACCCCTCATCATTTGTAGCGGAATATAAAATTCTTCTTTAGCACCATCTATGTACACAACTTCTATATCTATAGGCATCGGCATAAGCCCGATACGCTGGAGAGTAACAACTGTTACTTCTCCACGCCCAATAACACCCTTAACACCATAATCTATAGTATTGGTAGTTTGTGCAAAATCTGTTAAATACCACCCTAATTCTAGTCCAGAAATTTTTTCTGCAGAACGAATAATATCATTTGGTGTTGGATGTTTAAAATGAAAATCGTCATAATACTTTTTAATGGTCTTCTTTAAATTATCATCACCAATAACATAACCTAATTGTGATAAAAACACCGAACCTTTACTATATGCAGAGGTTCCATAGGAGCTGTTAAATTCATATCTGTCAGCATGCGTTGTTAGCGGTTGTTCTTTTCCTGAAAGCGCTAATTTTATATAGCTTTTATAAGCGCGCTCTGTAGGGTGTAATTTGTTCTTATTCATAATATCATTCATAGCCAAACTACTAATATAACTTGTAAACCCTTCATCCATCCACGGATGTTCACTTTCGTTTGTTGCTAATAAAAATTGAAACCAAGTATGTGCCATTTCATGAGCCGTTACACCAATTAAACTTCCTAAGCTTCGTTCTCCAGTTATTAAGGTACACATAGCGTATTCCATACCACCATCACCTCCTTGAATTACTGAGTATTGCTTGTAAGGATATTTACCAATATTATCGCTATAATATTGCATTAATTCAACAGTTTTTGGCTGAAGTTTTTTCCAGTTTTCTTTTATTTCAGGATTATTTTTATAGAAGAAATGTAACATAGGTCCATTAGGAACTTGAAGTGTATCGTGTATATAATCAGGATCTGCAGCCCAAGTAAAATCATGCACATTTGGCGCTACAAAATGCCA
>JAADHG010000069.1:0-1665 GCA_013151975.1 Chlorobiota bacterium
TTTAGAAAAATTAGACAAAATCTGTACATTTAAACTATTAAAATTAAATTCATCTGGAATGACTTCTTTTTTATTATTAATAAAATCAAGGACAATTTCAGCAGAACTAATAGATGTTTCTCTGGTTGTAATATAAGTTTTGAGTTCTATTAAATTAAGATTCAAGTCAGATTTTATACCTGATAAATAGTTAAGTTCCTTTATTCTAGTTTTACGTTCTCCGTTATTATTATTTATTGCCAAAGCAATTAAAATTCCAATCACTACGAGTATAATTTCACCGATTGCGTAAAGTAAATACTTGCTTACCTTGTTTTCTTTAATCATATTTTGTCTAATTTTTCTAAAGAATTTTATCATTTATCGAATCAGTTTTTTAATGAAGGCTAATGGTCAAGATATGGATCGTTTAAAAGAACTATATCGTCCAGAAATCGAAGGGCGTTTAATTTTTTGAGAAAGACAAGCGTGTTTTGTTGCTTAAGCATTAATTAATGGTATCTGTTTCTTCACTTATAGTATCAGAAAAGTAAAATTTGATTTTCAACGTATCCTTTTCTTTCACGAGATATGCACTTTCTAGCCACTCGTATTTTTGCTGCATTTGTACAGAATCGGTTTGTAATACAAAATTCCCCGTATTGAATAAACTAATGTGAGCTGAATTAATATCAGTAGAAATTCTGAAATCACTCAACTCCCAATCACTTTCTGTGAATGGGAACTCTGATACAAATTCCACAACCTCCTTCTTGTTCATTTTCTTGCCATTTTCATAAAGAATGAAGTCTTTGGTGACATAATTATCCAATAAATCAGGGTTATTATTCTCTACATCTATAGCCTTAAACAATCCTTCAATGGTTTTGATGACATCTGATTCAGAAATTTTCTCTTGTTGAGGAGAGCATCCTAGAGCAATTAGAACGAAAAATATTGTAAATTTTTTCATGATTAGTTTTGTTTATAATTACATTATTGTATTCTCATATCTCAAATAGCTACTAATGGTCAAGATATAGATTTATTTAAATGAACTCGTCGGATAACGAATATCGCTTAAATTTTTGATAATGTCAAGCCTGTTTTGCTCCTCAAACATTAATTGCCTTCATTTTGTCTGCGCTCTACATAGTCGTTATATGCATTTTCACCTTCTTCTTCCCAATATGCATCATAGAATTTCCATTTTGCAAAATCGCGTTTTGAAGTTTCTCCATATTTCGCTTTATATTTTTCATTAAAACGATTACGAAATTTGCTGTACCTTTTATTAGATTGGTGACTTCTAAAACCACCAAACAAAAATTTAGCTAAAATAATAATGCCTACAGCTTGCCAATAATTAATTGTTGTAAGCCCAAAAATTTCGGGCATTAACCAATTCCATAGCCACATAATAATCAATCCTAACAGCAACGCAAATCCTATGGCTGCAAAAACCCCTAAAATAAACCAACTGGCTACGGTAGCATATGTTCTGGTTCTCATCCTATGTTTATAATAGTGTGTCATTTTTTATAAATTTTAATTAATACTATCTTTTTTATGTTCTAATTGTTTAAATAATAATGAAAGTGCTCTATGTCGTCTAGACATCAAGGTGCCTTCGGGAATTCCTGTTTTTAAGGACCATTCTTTATATGTAAATCCTTCAAAATCTAT
>JAADHG010000069.1:1739-8140 GCA_013151975.1 Chlorobiota bacterium
ATGGCTTCAGAATAGGCATTGTCTGATGCGCCATAATACAATTCTGCAAACGCCATTAAGCCTGTTTCATTTTCGTCAGCTATGGAATGTCTTTTCTTTTTAGTTCGCATCACATCAATAATTTTATTTTTTATTGAATTGTAAACAAAAGCCGCTACATTATTAATTGGTGATAAACTGTCTGACCGTGAAAAAATCTTTAAAGCTACATCTTGAATAATATCTTCGGCATCTCTATCAGCAGCATCATTAATTCTTGAATTCACATAGGCTTTAAGCAAATGATATTCTTCTTTAAAAAATAATTTAAGTTTCTTATAATTTCCTGTTTCCGAAATCATTAAAGCGTTTTTAAAACCGGTCTTCACTAATAAAGACGAAGTTTTACAAAGCTATTGCATTTATTAAAACATTTTACAGAGTTAGTGAGAAAAGACAAGTCCATTTTGTTGTCCAAACTTGAAGGGTTCACTACCTTTGCAGCCCAAAAAAGTGGGCAAAATTATGAGCAAGAACACAGAAATAACTTTTGATGTATTAATTGAAATACCAAAAGGTAGTCGCAATAAGTATGAATATGATTTCGTACTCAATAAAATCAGATTTGATAGGATGTTATTTTCATCCATGATGTATCCAGGAGATTATGGGTTTATACCTGAAACTCTGGCATTAGATGCAGATCCTTTAGATGTGTTGGTTATGGGAACAGAACCTAGATTCCCTATGTGTGTTATGGAAGTTAAACCTATAGGTGTTTTCCATATGGCAGATGAAAAAGGACCTGACGAAAAGATAATATGTGTCCCCGTTTCTGATCCTATCTGGAGTAAGCGCAATGATATTAGTGATATAAATCCACACCGATTAAAAGAAATAGAACACTTTTTTGAAGTCTATAAAGACCTTGAAGAAAAGAAGGTTGATGTTGGTGGCTGGGGAAATGCAGAGGAGGCTGTAAAAATATACAATCAATGTGTAAAAAGATACGACGAGAGTAATCACAAAAAGAATAGAACATTTACCATATAAATAGTTTTGTTATAAAGCGACTTAGCCATCTTTATTATTAAAGGTGGCTTTTTTTATCTGCTATAATTTACTATTTTTGGCGCATTCAAAAACAAATAACTAACATATGGAATTATTAATAAAGTTTTTACCAGCCTTTGGAGTTTTGGCTCTAATCTTTGTTTTTCTTAAAAACATTTGGGTTTCAAAACAAGAGCAAGGCGATGAAAAAATGATACGAATCGCTAAGAATATTGCTGAAGGAGCAATGTCCTTTTTAAAAGCTGAATACAAAGTTTTAGCAATTTTTGTAGCTGCAGTAGCAGCCTTATTATATTTTAAAGGCTCTACAGAAGTAGGATCAAGTGGTATGATAGCAGTATCGTTTGTTGTAGGTGCAGTTTGTTCGGCTCTAGCAGGTTTTATTGGAATGAAAGTAGCGACTAAAGCTAATGTAAGAACGACCCATGCAGCAAGAACCTCTTTAGGAAGAGCACTAGAAGTTGCTTTTGCTGGAGGTGCAGTAATGGGATTAGGAGTTGTAGGATTAGGAGTGCTTGGATTAAGTGGTTTATTTATGGTTTACCAAAGTATGTGGCCTGGAGCTGATAACTTATCATTGGTATTAAATGTGCTTTCCGGATTTTCATTAGGAGCTTCATCTATTGCTTTATTTGCGCGTGTTGGTGGCGGTATTTATACCAAAGCTGCCGATGTTGGAGCAGACCTTGTTGGTAAAGTTGAAGCAGGTATCCCAGAAGATCATCCATTAAACCCAGCTACTATTGCTGATAATGTTGGTGATAATGTTGGTGATGTTGCAGGAATGGGAGCCGATTTATTCGAGTCTTATGTAGGCTCTATAATTGGTACTATGGTTTTGGGAGCTTTTATTTTAACCCCGAATTTTGATGGACTTGGAGCGGTTTATTTACCATTAGTTTTAGCAGCTGTTGGTATTGTAATGTCTATTCTAGGAACATTTTTCGTAAAAGTAAAAGATGGTGGAAACCCTCAAACAGCACTTAATATTGGCGAATTTGGTTCTGCCATATTAATGGTTATAGTATCCTATTTTATTATTAATGCTTTAATTCCAGAAACTGTTGAAGGACTTCCTTTTGGAGCTATGGGAGTATTTTGGGCGACAATAACAGGTTTAGCCGCTGGATTATTAGTTGGTAAAATCACTGAATATTATACAGCGACAGGTAAAAAACCTGTAATGTCTATTGTAAAACAATCTGAAACAGGATCGGCAACAAATATTATTGCTGGCTTAGGTGTTGGTATGATGTCAACAATGTTTCCAATTTTAATAATTGCCACAGCTATTATTGTATCTCACCATTTTGCAGGTATGTATGGTATCGCTATTGCAGCAGTTGGGATGTTAGCAAATACAGGAATTCAATTAGCTATAGATGCTTATGGGCCTATTTGTGATAATGCTGGAGGCATTGCTGAAATGGCAGAATTACCAAAAGAAGTGCGTGAACGTACAGATAAACTTGATGCAGTAGGTAATACAACTGCAGCTGTAGGTAAAGGATTTGCAATTGCTTCGGCGGCGTTAACGGCATTAGCATTATTTGCTGCTTTTATGAAAACGGCAAACGTAACATCTATTGATGTGTCGCAACCAAAAATTATGGCTGGATTATTAGTGGGTGGTATGTTACCATTTGTATTTTCTGCCTTATCAATGAATGCGGTAGGTCGTGCTGCAATGGCAATGATTGAAGAAGTACGTCGTCAATTTAGAGATATTCCTCAGTTAAAAGCAGCTTTAGAAGTAATGCGTAAATACGATTCGGATATGTCTAAAGCGTCAGAAGAAGACCGAAAAATATTTGATGAAGCAGATGGTGTTGCAGATTATAGCAAGTGTATTGATATTTCAACTAAAGCATCGATAAAAGAAATGGTATTGCCAGGGTTATTAGCTTTAGCTGCTCCAGTATCAGTTGGTTTTATTGGAGGCGCAGAAATGCTTGGAGGACTTCTTGCAGGTGTTACTACTTGTGGTGTGCTTATGGCAATTTTTCAATCTAACGCTGGAGGTGCTTGGGATAATGCAAAGAAAACAATTGAAGAAGAAGGACGTAAAGGTACAGATGCTCATAAAGCAGCTGTAGTTGGTGATACTGTTGGAGATCCATTTAAAGATACTTCAGGGCCATCATTAAATATCTTATTAAAGTTAATGTCGGTAGTAGCATTAGTAATTGCACCAAGTATTGCTATGTCTAGTGATACAGCACAAGCGTATGCTACAAATCAATTGCATACTGCACAAGTTGAGATGTCTAAAGAAGTTAAAGTAAACATGGAAAGTAATGAAGATGGTACTGTAAAAGCTACAGTAACAACTGTAACTACTAAAGATGGTGAAACCTCAACTGAAGACAAAGTATTTGAAGGTACGGAAGCAGAAGTTAAAGCGCAATTAGAGGCTTTAAAAGATGTTGCCGTTACTATGGAAGGAAAACAAATGGTTAAGAAAGTTGTTGAAGAGGTTGAAGAAACCAAAACGAATAACTAGAATAATCATCGATTTAAACATATAAAAAAACCACGCAATTTGCGTGGTTTTTTATTTCAATAGGAATGTCTATTAATTTTTAGGCTTGTCTCTATTCATTTCCAGCATATTCACATTATTTGCTTCAACACCTAGTAAGTGTTTACTAAAATAATCTGCTTTAAGCCAAAAGAAATATTCTGTCATTTTTCCATAGCCATGACGTTGCCCAGGCATAAGCATAAAATCAAAACGTTTGTTTGCTTTTATTAAAGCATTTGCCATTCTAATGGTAGCTCCAGGATGCACATTATTATCTACATCGCCTGTAACTAGCATTAATTTTCCTTTTAAATTTTTAGCTAGAGATTGATTCTTATCTATTTCGAATATATACTTAATAATACTATCAGTACCTATTTCTTCTTGAACACCATGATGTGTTTCACTCCACCAACTATTATACATAGTATTATCATGATTTCCTGAAGATGATACTGCTACTTTAAAGAAATCGGGATACACCAACATTGCCGCTGTCGACATAAAACCACCACCTGAGTGCCCAAAAATACCGACTTTGTCAATGTTAATAAATGGATATGTGTCTGCGAGTTGTTCGGCTACATATTTTTTATCTGCTAAACCGTAATCTCTCAAATTGCCATAACCATAGTTATGATACCACTTAGAACGGTTAGGATTTCCACCTCTATTTCCTAAGGTTACAACAATAAATCCAACTTGTGCCATTCTATCCGTTCTATTCATACGCGTTGAAAAAGACTTGCTAACAGATTCAGTTTGAGGACCAGGATACACGTATTCGATTAATGGATAACTCTTAGTTTCATCAAAATCATAAGGTTTATACATGACACCATAAATATCAGTAATCCCATCATCTGCTTTTACCTTAAAAGGTTCAGGAAATTTGTAACCAGTAGCAAATAATTGGGACAAATCGGCTTCCTCCAAATTCATAAGAACAGTGCCATTGCTATTCCTTAATTCTGATTTTGGAGTAGTATTCACTCTTGAATAATTATTCACAAAATAGTTATGGGAATCAGACATACTTGTCCTTGTGTTGTAGTTGCCAGAATTAATATTTTTTAAACCTGTTCCGTTTAAATTAATTTTGTACAAGTGTTCATAGTAAGGGTCTTGATTTTTTGAAACGCCGTTGGCAGTAAAATATAAAACACGTTGGTTTTCATCTATATTTTTAAATCTGTTTACATGGTAAGAGCCAGAAGTAACCTGACGTTTTAAATTTCCTTTGGTATCGTATAAATAAAAATGTGCCCAACCGTCACGTTCAGCCCAATGTAACATTTCTTGTTCATTATTAAAAAGGACTAAAGGTCTTGATTCAATATAAGTGTTAAACCGCTCTTTTATGAGTACTGTGACGTCTCCAGTAGCAATATCTGCAACACAGATATCTAATTTTTTTCGATCTCTGCTTATGGTATTAAAATAAATCTTCCCCTTTTTAGAAAGTAATAATGACGGTTGAAAATCATCATCAGCATTAGACTGTTTTCTAGGCGCTCTATATACTGATACGCTTTGCTGCTTTATAGTATCTAATTTTACATTATGTACGTTTTTAGAAGGAACATCAAAAATTAATAATTCTTGCTTATAAAACTCCTGTTCTCCGGGCATATGATATTTATAAGTTTCAAGTGTAGGACGTTTTTTGGAAACGGAGTTTATCACCCATAAGTCTTTAAGCATTCTGGAGTCTGTTTTTTGAAACACAAAGGTTTTTGAATCGTGAGACCAAGTACCTCTAATACTTTTTCTGTCGTCCTTTTTTTTCTCCTTTGTTTCGTTATTTTCACCTCTTGTGTTTCCACCATAACCGTAATTTTCAACACCATCAGTAGTCCATTGATGTTCAACAATAGTAGAGTCTTTTTCATCTTTAACAGCCTTTAATAAATTGGCTTTATCCATCCAATATAAATTGTAATTTTTAGAGAATAATACAATGGTACTATCAGGAGAAACATTCGCCCATTTTTCCCATTTTTTGTCATCTTCTTTTTTATTGTTGATGATAGTTAATGAATTGCCTCCCAATTTATATTCTAAATAGTACACCTTCTTTTCCATTTTAGGCTTTTTCTTTTTTGCCTTTTTAGTTGATGTAGAATCGCTTTTAGTGTCTTCTTTCTTGTCATCTTTAACCTCAATTTTTTCAGTTGATGAAACTCTAAAACGAATCGCAGTTTCATTTTTAACAAATTTAAAATCGAAACGAGGTAAATGCTTAGCATCATAAGGGTCTTTAGTAATTTGTGTTAACCATCGTGCCATTTTTTCGTTATCGAACATCTTGTTTTTTGTGCGTTTATCAGCATCAACTATATAGTAATTTGATCCTTCAGTAGTTTTGTATTGATACCAAAATTTATTTCCACGTTTTAGCCAATGCGTTCTTACTGTTGTCGAGTGTACTAGTTTTCCAAGATTTGTTGGTGAAAATTTTGAAGCTAATCTGTAGTTTGGTGTTGGCGTTTGGTTTTCACTAGCGTCTTGTGCAAAAACCGTACTTATACTTAAAAAAAGAGTAAGCAAAAAAGTAATTTTTATCATAGTTCTGGTTGGAATTTTTATGTAATTAAGTTGGTTGGACTAAAGTAATAAATTAAGGCATAAAGAGTTGAAAACTAAATGTTAAAAAACACTTAGTCTTAAGTTTGTAGTCAATTCACTATGACTTAAAAAAAAGAAGATAAAAAGGAGTGGAATCTAAAACAACCCGTGAATCTCAGCCTCAACTTTATTGATAATGCTTCCCAAATCTTCAGGGTTTTCAACAAAATCTAAATTATCAACACCAAACTATAGA
>JAADHG010000271.1 GCA_013151975.1 Chlorobiota bacterium
TATACTATGTAAAATATCCCATAATATTTATTCTACAAAGAAGATTTCCTCGAATACGTAAATTTTAATAATATCTAAAAGGTTAGCTTTTTTTGGCGTTGGCTTTGCGGTTGGATATTGAGTTCTAAATAATTAATGCAATAGCATAATTATTTTAAAAAAGCAATTAAGCGCAAAGGCAGCGGCAATTTTACATAACGACTAATTATAGTTACAAGTTTGTAGTTCTAATGTTTCTTGAATCGTGTATTTAAAAATTTATGAATGATTGTACAGAATATTAAAATTACACTAAAAGTAAAAACGATGATGTTTATTAACCCAAGTTCTGAATAAAGTTTTGTAGAATAAATATTATGGGATATTTTACATAGTATAGAATTATAGCTATCAAATGGATAAACCACTATAAATACAAAACAATACATTTGTACTATAATTTATATTATGTCAAATAGTATATTTTATACCTCCTCTATATCAATCCCATACAATAAAAGTTTAAACCTCGAAATCCAAGTATTAAAAATACGCGTACATACTCTAAACTAATTTAATCCATAAAACTATTCTTATGAAAAAAGTATCAATTTTAATGCTAAGTGGTTTAGTATTATTATCGTCTTGTGTTTCCAAAAAAAAATATGTTGCACTAGAACTTGAAAATGGTCAAATTAAAAGTGAACTAACAAAAACCAGAGTTGAAAAAGAAGATTTAGAATCTAAATTCAATGTTATTCAAGCTCGTGTAGATCAGTATAATAATAAAATTCACTCACTAACAGACCTAAACAGTTCTCTTAATGAAGAAATCGATTCTAAATTGGAAACTGTTAACAATATTGCGGTAATATCTAACGATACTAAAAAAGCAATGCGTAAAACCTTAACGCGTGTAAACCCAGATTTGCTAACCAATGCAAAAACATTAAAAGATTCAATGGACTTGGCAATATCTTACAATTTAACCAAAACCCTTGATACATCTAGCCTTAATGAAGATGATGATATTGCAATTAGTATAGATGAGACTGTGGTAATGATATCTATTTCTGATAAGCTTTTATTTAATACAGCAAGTTATAAAGTAAGTAATAAAGCCAATGCTATCTTACAAAAACTAGCCGATGTGATTAATTCAGAACCAAGCATTGACGTCATGATTGAAGGACATACAGATTCTAGAAGTATTAACAATGCAAAGGTTAAAGACAACTGGGATTTAAGTGTATTGAGAGCAACATCAATTGTTAGAAAATTACAAAATGAATACAACGTCGATCCAGAAAAGTTAATCGCTTCAGGACGTAGCAGTTATTTACCAATAGTTGACAACGATTCTAAGGAAAACAGAGCAAAAAATAGAAGAACGCGTATTGTTATTTTACCAAATATCAATAAGTTCTTTGCACTAATGTCTAGTGGAAAATAAGTCCCCAATTCTTATTTAAAAAAAGTGCAGCCAACAATACCGGTTGCACTTTTTTTATGTGTAATAAAAATGCTATTCTATTACAATGCTTGAAAACTATTAATATCTTTGCACATTAAATTAATATAGTAACTATTTATGCTTAACGTTTTTAGAATTATAGCCTTGCTTGAAGGATTGTCTTATATTTTATTATTAGGAATCGCGACGCCTATAAAATATTTTTATAACGATCCGCAATATGTAAAACAATTAGGGATGCCTCACGGCTTACTATTTGTTGCTTATATTATTTTAGCAATACTTCTAAAAAATGAACAGGCATGGACAAAACGAGAGTTTGGATATATATTGTTGGCTTCCATACTACCGTTTGGCACTTTTTATATTGATAGAAACTATTTAAAAACAGCTTAGATTATGAATCTTGAACACTTAGTTTACGATTATTTAATATCTGTAGGACTGTCCAATAATGTAGCACAATACTTAAATGCAGCTGCTCTCCTACTGGCGCTTTTAATTGTTACGTTTTTAGTAGACTTTATTATTAGAAAAATAATTGTACGATTCTTTACGCAATTTGCAGCACGATCAAAATCTAATTTTGATGATATTCTGGTTGCAAATAAAGTCCCTCGTAATATAGCGCATATTATTCCGCTAATAGTTGCTTTAGAATTTATACCAACTGTATTTGTCGATTTTCAATACTTTGAAAACATCGTAGAAAAAGGGTTGCTGGTATTTGCAATTATTCTCACACTTTGGATTGTTAGAAGTTTTTTAAACACCCTTAAGGATTACTTTAAAACCTTACCACGTTTAAAAGACAAACCTATAGACAGTTACATACAAGTATTTATGATTTTTGTTTGGGTTTTAGGCACTTTATCAGCTTTTGCAATTATTACAGGAATTCCCTTTTTAAGTTTTATTACAACTATTGGTGCTGCTTCAGCTATAATAATATTGGTGTTTAGAGATACCATTCTAGGATTTGTAGCAAGTATACAAGTATCTATAAACGATATGGTGCGTATTGGCGATTGGATAACTTTTGCAAAGTATGGAGCTGATGGAGATGTTATCGAGATAAACTTATCTACTGTAAAAGTTCAAAATTTTGATAAAACCATAACAACCATTCCTACCTATGCTCTTATTTCTGATTCGTTTAAGAACTGGCGTGGTATGGAAGATTCAGACGGAAGGCGTATTAAGCGATCTTTAAATATTAAGTTAGATAGTGTTAATTATTTAACTGCAAATCAAATAGATAAGTTAAAAAAAATTGATATTATTTCAGACTACCTAAACGATCGTCAATCGGATATTGAAGCTTATAATTCAGAGCATAATATAAATAAAGAGCTTATGTTAAACGGAAGGAATCTCACAAACATTGGTGTCTTTAGAAAGTATATCGAAACGTATGTAGAGAACCATTCAGCTGTAAATAAAGACATGATGATTATGGCACGACAACTCGCTCCAACCACGCAAGGTATTCCACTAGAAATTTATGCATTTAGTAGTGATAAACGCTGGCAAAACTACGAATACATTATGTCTGACATATTCGATCACATTATAGCTGCAGTTCCTTATTTTGATCTAGAAATTTTTGAATTGCCGAATAGTTCAAGTTTTATTAGCAAATAGATATTAAGATTCTAACCTATCTTTAACAAACTCCACTTTGGTTTTTCCATGAGGTTCTGGCTTTCCGTTCTTACCCAAATTAACCATAACTATATTATCAACCGTGAGTATGGTTTCGCGAGTCATTTTATTACGCGCTTCACACTTTAAAGTTATTGATGATTTCCCAAATGAAACAACCTCAATACCAATTTCTACAATATCTCCTTGCTTTGCTGAACTCATAAAGTTAATCTCCGAAATATACTTTGTTACTATTTTCCCATTCTCTAATTGAATAGCAGTATATAACGCCGATTCTTCATCTATCCATTCTAAAAGACGCCCACCAAACAAGGTGCTATTCGGATTCATATCTTCAGGTTTTACCCATTTTCGTGTGTGAAATCTCATAATGTATCAGCGTTTAAATTCGTCCGTTTATATAATCAATAATGGCAGCTTCTAAAGTTACTGTATTGTCAAAAATTGTTTTGGCTTTACTTAACAGGTCTTCGGCTTTACGTCTATCCTTAATGTCTTTGGCATTAATCCGAACATTAAAATAAGCTCCATATACTGCTGTACGTGCGCATAAGGCTCCTACTCCAGCATCTGATAATGAATTCTGCAAGCCAATTTTTGTCATGGCATCCATAACTTCCATAGATGCAAATGCGGTTTCCATTATTTTTAAAGGAACTTCGGTAGCATATATTGTTGCTGCTTCAATAGCTTTTGAGCGTTCCTCCTTTTCTGCCTCCGAAGATTTTGGCATTCTAAAGCCAGCAATAATTTTGTTGAATGCATTCGTGTCTTCATCAACCAAAGCCAATAATTTATTTTTATAAGCTTGTCCTTTTTCTGCCCATCCTGAAAACTCTTCCCAACGTTCATCCCAACCGGCTTTATGCGCCGATAGGTTTGCTACCATGGTTCCTAGTGAAACACCTAAAGTGCCAACATATGCTGAAATTGAGCCACCACCTGGAGCCATGGACTCTCCTGCAGTTTCTTCAGCAAAATCGGTTAATGTTAAATCTATGAGTTGTTTCGTTTCTCCCTGTAGTACATATTCTATAATTTTTTCGTTGGGATTAAACGGTTTCAAATCGTCTAAACCCAATGATTTTACAGCAATTTTAATCTTTTCTGCATCCGAAATACCTAATGATCGTTCTTGCTTTCTCAAATAAAAATCTCCTGCGTCCAACATGGCTTTCAACGGAATTAATCCGATGAGCTCCGAACCTGTAACGCGTAAACCACGTTTCTCTGCGGCTTTACAAGTTTCATAAAAAGCTTCATGCATAGAGGTAATACTAATATTGGTAAGGTTGTATGAAATTTGAGCAATGCCATACTCATCAATATACCAACCAATGCCTTTAACAGCTTTGAGTTTACCAGGAATTCTAACAGGTTCTCCATTGGCATCCAATACTTTTTTTCCAGTAATTGCATTACCCTCACGCTTGAAACGTCCCGCTTCCCTAATATCAAAAGCTATAGCATTAGCGCGTCGTGTAGAAGTGGTATTTAAATTTACATTATACGCTACTAGAAAATCACGCGCAGAAATTGCTGTAGCACCTGTCTTGGCTACATTATCATCATAAACCGTTGGTCCAAAATCTGGTTTCCATTCAGAGTCAGATAATTTTTTTGGCAATCCTTCATACTCTCCTGCTCTACAGTTAGCTAAGTTTATACGTTTCTCTTCTTGTGCAGCTTTCTCATAAAGATAGACTGGAATATTTAGTTCCTCTCCTACACGCTTACCTAATGCATGTGCATAAGTTGCGGTTTCTTCTAAAGTAATGCCAGAAATAGGAACCATAGGACAAACATCGGTAGCACCAAAGCGAGGATGTTCACCAGTATGTTTGCTCATATCAATAAGCTCTGAAGCCTTTTTAATTAATAAAAATGCAGCTTCTACAACTTGATTGGGTTCGCCAACAAAGGTAATTACCGTTCTGTTGGTAGCATTTCCTGGGTCTATATCTAACAGTTTTACACCATCAACAGTTTCTACAATATTTGCGATGGCATGTATTTTATTTAAATCGCGCCCTTCACTTATATTAGGTACGCATTCAATAAGTTGTTTTTGCATTTTTATGGTATTGTTTATATAGAGTTAGTCTTGTAGTTAATTTATGTCAAAGATACATATTCACACAAATTAAAGGCTTTAAAATGTGTAAAAAAGTAAGGAATAAAGTCTCTAAAGAATAGTTTTATAATAGTGTTTCTTGAGCATCATCATTAGGTATTTTTAGATTGTATCCTAATTCTGAATTTAATTTTTTAATAAAGTAAGCCGAAAGTAAAGGAGATTCTTTTTCTATATTTTGATGCACAAAGAAATCGATTTCCTTAATACCTAGTTCTTTCCAACTTTTTAACCGTTCTACCCAGTCATCCAATCTAGTATAATCACTTTTATGGTTGGCACCAACATATCTAACAAATGCGGTGGCATTGGTTAAACGCATGTGCATTAAATCGCGCCTGCCAGCTGTATCTACAATAACATTAGAGATGTTATTGTCTTCAAGCAAACTATATAATTCGTTTGCAACAGCTATGTCATTGTACCAATTGGTATGTCTAAATTCCATAGCGAGTGGTATTTCTTTTGGCCAAGATTCAGCAAATGTCACGACACGATTAAAGTCCTTAGGTGCAAAATTACTGTGCATTTGCAAAAATATAGTGCCTAGTTTCTCTTTCAAATTGGAAGCATTATACAAGTAATGTTCAACAACTTCCTTAGTTTCATTTAATCGTTTCCAATGGCTAATTTCTTGGTTTAACTTTGGAAAGAATTTAAATCCATCAGGAGTTTTATTATACCAAGTTGCAAACTGTTCAGCAGGAAAAATTCTATAAAATGTAGCGTTTAGCTCAATAGAATTAAACTGTCTAGAATAGTACTCTAGTTCATCTTTCGTTCCTCTAGGATAGAACCCTTTTAGATCTGCCCTATTCCACTTGGCACAACCCACAAAAATCTCAGGGTTATTATCGTCTTTAAACTTCGATAATATTGTCTTAGTACCAACATGATCTGGCGGCAAAGTAAAGTCAATACGCTCTGGGTTGTCAACGCTTCCAAACTTCATATGCTTATTTTTAGTAAAGATAGATAATAGAGTATGCAAACTTAAAATAGAAACTTTTAAAATAATGTAACTTTTATGTAACTTGTAAGTCAAACATATATCAATCAAAAAATTTAACTAATTATGAAAACTTTAAAGTTATTAGCTCTTGGGCTAATAGTTTGTTTTGTGTCCACTCTTAGAGCACAA
>JAADHG010000214.1 GCA_013151975.1 Chlorobiota bacterium
ATGTGTAGAGATCTGTATGGCTGTTGGGAAAGGGGAGGGCATTAAAAGACGGTGAAACTTATGATGCAGTATTGCAGGATATTCAATTTCATCCAGTTACTGATAAAATTTTACATATAGATTTTTATCAATTATTTGAAGACAAAGAAATAGCTTTAAATATCCCTGTAAATCTTGTAGGAAATTCAAAAGGTGTTAAAAATGGAGGTGTATTAAGAAGAAATAACAGAAAACTGCGTGTAAAAGCATTACCTATAAATTTACCAGATTTTATTGAAGTAGATATTGCGCCATTAAAAATTGGAGATAAGGTGTGTGTTGGGGATTTGCCGTCTGAAAAATTCACTTTTCTTCATAATGATAATATGGTAGTTTGTCAAATTAAAACAGCTAGACTTGCAATTGTTGATGAAGTTGATGAAGAAGAAGGAATCGAAGGAGAAGAAGGAGCTGAAGAAACAACAGCAACTGAAGGTGCATCAACTGAGGGTACAGCTGAAACTGCTAAAGAATAGATAAAGTTAAATACCATTTAATTAGAAAGCATCCTGATATTTTAGGATGCTTTTTTTATTTTTACATTATAACATAAATAATGTACAAGATATTTCAAAGTATTTTTAAAAGCAAAACAGCCCTTTCTATAAAGAGCAAAATGGATATGAAAAAGTTTTTAATAGTTGGTTTAGGTAATATAGGCGATAAGTATAGTAATACAAGGCATAATATAGGGTTTCAAATACTTGATTATTTTGCCTCAAAAGAAGAAATTATTTTTGAAAGTGGGAAATTGGGAGATAAAGCAAATTATAAATTAAAAGGAAGAACATTTATTTTTATAAAGCCAAGTACATACATGAATTTAAGTGGAAAAGCTGTTAAATATTGGATGGAAAAAGAGAAAATCCCATTAGAAAATGTGCTAATTATTACTGATGATATTAACCTTCCATTTGGAAGCCTACGATTAAAGAAAAAAGGAAGCGATGGCGGTCATAACGGATTAAAGGATATTCAGGAAAAACTTAATACTACAGTTTATAATAGATTCAGGTTTGGAGTAAGTGATAGTTTTCCAAAAGGGAAGCAAATTGACTATGTTTTGGGAGAGTGGACTGACGAAGAATCTCAAAAATTAGAGGAGAGATTTACGAAAAGTATAGAGATAATCAAGTCTTTTGCGTTATCTGGAATGAATAACACGATGAATGGTTTTAATGGTAAATAAAAAAATTAGTAAATTTACAACTGCTATTGATTTAATTTTTACCCAAGAAATTATGGACATGAGAAAAACTACTTTAAAAATTCTTTTGGCTTGTTTACTATTGTCTAATTTTATGATGTTAGCTCAAGAAAAGAGTAATTTAAATTCATCACAAAAACCAAAAAACGAAAATTTAGTACGTTGTGCTTCTGATGAATATAATGCAGAACTCTTAAAAAACAACCCAAAAATGATGGGTAGTAAAGCCTATGAAAATTTGATTAAACGTCAAATAGAAATTAATAAAACTAGTATAAATAGATCCCAAGGTGCTGTTGTATATACTATCCCTGTTGTTGTACATGTATTGCATAATGGTGAGCCAATAGGAGTAGGTCCTAATATTTCTGATGCTCAAGTTTTATCTCAAATTCAAGTGCTTAATGAAGATTATAGAAGGATGGTAGGAACTCGCGGATTTAATACAAACCCAGTTGGTGCTGATGTTGAGATAGAATTTTGCCTTGCTAAACAAACCCCTGATGGTTGTCCAACTACTGGAATAGATAGAGTTAATATAGGCCAAAACGGAATTAATGAAACAAGTTTACCAAATGCACTTACACAGATGGATGCGTTAAAACCATCTTCTATTTGGGATGCATCAAGATATATGAATATGTGGTCTGTTGCGTTTAATGGGGGTTCAGGTATTTTAGGCTATGCGCAATTCCCTGGTGGTGTTGCTAATACTGATGGAGTAGTGTCTGATTATAGATATTTTGGTAGTAATGATGATCCAAATGTTACATTAACAGGAACATTTAATTTAGGAAGAACAATGACACATGAGGTTGGTCATTATTTAGGTCTTTTTCATACATTTCAGGATGGATGTAGTGATGGTGATTTTGTTGCTGATACACCTGCTGTAGCAACGCCTAACTATGGTTGTCCTGCAGGAACAGATTCTTGTGTTTCAGCAGGATTAGATATGATAGAAAACTATATGGAATATACCGATGATTCTTGTATGAATGTATTTACCAATGACCAAAAAACAAGAATTATTGCTACGATGACAGGAGCTGCAAATAGACCATCGTCACTTACATCAAATGTTTGTAATGCGCTTGCATCAGTTAATGATGATGGTAGTATAAATATTGAACAGTTTAGTCTTATTGAATGTACAGTAAATTTCACACCATCTTTACGAATAACCAATTGGGGAACAGTAACATTAACTTCGGCAACTGTTGCTTATGATGTTGATGGAGGTGGTTCTACTAATTATAATTGGACAGGATCCTTAAATTATGGTGAGTCTGAGATTATTAATTTACCAACCTTATCATCTTCTTCTGGAAACCATGTGTTTAATGTTTTAATCTCAAATCCTAATGGAAATACTGATTTAAGGAATTGTAATGATTCTGTAAGCTTAAATTTTGCTATTGACCCCTCTTATGATTCAACAAGTCAAATAAATCTAACACTTACACCTGATGATTTTGGCAGTGAAATTACTTGGGAGTTTAGAGCTAGTAGTAATGCACTTTTATACAGTGGCGGACCCTATACTAATGGAGATACAACAGTTATTAACCAAGTTTTTAATGTAGTGCCAAACGAGTGCTATGCATTTACTATTTTTGATTCACAAGGAGACGGTATTTGTTGTGGTTTTGGAAATGGGTCTTATGAGTTAACTACTGATAATGCTACTGTAATTGTTTCTGGAGGCGCATATGGTGCCGGTTATGGTACTTCAGAAGTAACTAATATATCAACAGCGTCTACTTTAGGAGTGAATGATTATTTTGTTAATAATGGAGTTAGTTTATTTCCTAATCCAACATCAGATATAATAAACATAAAGCTAGCCAGAGGAAACGATTTGCCTGATAGTTATAAAATTTATAATATATTAGGTCAGTTAGTTGCCGTTAGAGAGATAAGTAATCAGTTGCAGCTAAAAATTGATGTATCGTCTTTAAGTAAAGGTGTGTATTTTGTAAAAGTGATTAAAGAAGGCGCTTCAACATCTATTCCTTTTATTAAAAACTAAATCATAAAATGATAAATTATTAAGAAGAGGGTTGTGTTTTACAGCCCTCTTTTTTTATAATAGTATTATCCATAGTTTTGTATAAAAGTAGAACGGTTGAAAATTAAAAGTACTTTAGAGTCTTATTCCAAAAACAAATCAGTTGTAACCATTGGTACTTTTGATGGTGTACATATTGGTCATCAAAAAATAATTGAACGCCTTGTTAAAATTGCCAAAACAGAGAATTTGCAAGCGGTTGTATTAACTTTTTTTCCACATCCTAGAATGGTGATACAAAAGGATGCTAATATTAAACTTATTAATACCATTGATGAAAAATCTAAATTGCTTGAAAAATTAGGAGTTAATAATTTAGTGATTAAAGAGTTTACTCTGGAGTTTTCAAGATTAACAGCATTAGAATTTGTTCGTGATATTTTAGTGAACAAGCTTCAAGTAAAACACATTATTATTGGTTATGATCATCATTTTGGAAGAAACAGAACAGCTAATGTTAATGATTTAAAAGAGTTTGGAGAGGTGTACGATTTTGAAATCACAGAAATTTCGGCGCAAGATATTGCTGAGGTAACTGTGAGTTCTACAAAAATTAGAAATGCCCTATTGAATGGGGATATTAAAGAAGCTAATACATTTCTAGGGTATCACTTTATGCTCACTGGAGTTGTAGTGAAAGGAAAAAGTTTAGGAAAGCAAATAGGATTTCCTACGGCAAATCTGCATATTCAAGAAAATTACAAACTTATTCCAAAAAATGGTTCTTATATAGTAAAATCAGATATTGAAGGAAAAACAGTTTTCGGTATGATGAATATTGGAATAAACCCAACAGTAAATGGTGAAGAACAATCTATTGAAGTCCATTTTTTCGATTTTGATCAAGATATTTATGATGAAAAAATTGAAGTTCAGCTTTTGGACCGTTTAAGAGATGAACAAAAGTTTAATTCAATAGCGTCTTTAAAAGCGCAATTATTTATAGATAAGAAGCAATCTCTAGATTATATCCAAAATAATTATGATTAACCGCTTTTTATTTAGACAAATAGATAATAGCGCACTCATTATTTTTAGAGTATTTTTTGGTTTACTTATTTTTTTAGAATCTGTTGGAGCCATATTAACAGGTTGGGTTAATAGAGTTTTTATAGCACCTGAGTTCACTTTTTCTTTCATAGGTTTTGAATGGCTACAACCACTTCCAGATTATTGGATGTATGTGTATTATATAGTTATGGGAATTTTTGGGTTATTTATAATGCTTGGCTTTAAATATAGATTGAGCATTATTGGGTTCACTATTATGTGGATTGTAACTTACCTGATGCAGAAATCATCGTATAATAATCATTATTATTTACTCATACTTCTAAGTGCTTTTATGGTTTTCATGCCTGCAAACACATACTTTTCTGTGGATGCAAAAATAAAACCTTCCATAAAAAAGAATGCAATGCCGCAATGGTGTAGTTCAATATTTATTCTTCAAATGGGAATTGTTTATACGTACGCATCTATTGCAAAAATGTATCCTGATTGGCTAGACACGACAGTTGTAGAAATTTTAATGAAATCCAAGGAGCATTATTATCTCATAGGTAATATTCTTCAGCAAAAATGGGTGCATTATTTCATTGCCTATTCAGGATTGTTTTTTGATTTGTTAGTTGTACCTCTATTATTGTGGAAACCTACTCGGAAATATGCTTTTTTTGCATCCATTTTCTTTCATCTATTTAATTCAATAGTATTTCAGGTTGGGGTATTTCCATATTTGTCTTTAGCGATTAGCGTGTTCTTTTTTGAACCAGAAACAATTCGAAATATATTTTTCAAAAAGAAAGAACTTTATAGAGATAATGAAATTATAATTCCAAAAAGAAATACTGTTATAGTTTCTGTGCTTATCATATACTTTAGCATTCAAATAGTATTACCGCTTCGGCATTGGGCTATTAAAGATGATGTGCTTTGGACAGAAGAAGGGCATAGAATGTCTTGGCGAATGATGTTACGATCAAGAGGAGGTATAGCTAAATATAAGGTGATTGATAAGTCTAACAATACTGAAATCCCTATTCATTTAAATAATTATTTGTCTAAAAAGCAACTAAGAGTTGTCTCTGTAAGACCAGATGTGATTTGGCAATTTGCACAGTACTTAAAAAGAGATTTTAAAGCTAAAGGAAAGAATGTTGAGGTATATGTTGATTGTAGTGTTAGTCTAAATGGGAAACCACTTAAGCGATTAATCAACCCCAAAGTAGATCTAGCTGCTGTAAAATGGAACGCTTTTAAACATAGTGAGTGGATTTTGTCTTCAAAACAGGATTAAATTCTTAAATTTGTCGCTTAAATTTTAAGCAATGTTACAAGTCCCTTTTATTAGAGAAAATCAAGAATTAGTAATTACGCGTTTAGCTAAACGAAATATTGATGCGAAACAAATGATTGCTGATGTCATCACTTTTGATGAAGACAGACGACGATTACAAACACAATTAGATGCTACACTTGCAGAATCTAATACCTTATCCAAAGAGATTGGGCAGTTGTTTAAATCGGGTGAAGTACAAAAGGCAAATACATTAAAGGAGAAAACAGCGAAGTTAAAAGAAGACGGAAAGACGCTTACAGAACAGCTTAATTTAAAAGTAGAGGCTTTGCAGGACTTGTTATATAAAATACCTAATGTGCCTCATGAATCTGTACCGAGTGGTAATACTGAAGAAGATAACGAAGAAGTATATAGAGAAGGTGATATACCAGTGCTGAGTGATAATGCGCTACCGCATTGGGAATTGGCAAAAAAATATGATATCATAGATTTTGAACTTGGTAATAAAATTACTGGTGCAGGTTTCCCAGTGTATAAAGACAAAGGTGCAAAGTTGCAACGTGCACTCATTAATTATTTTTTAGATAAAAATACAGCTGCAGGTTATAAAGAAATGCAGGTACCACATTTAGTAAATGAAGCCTCAGGGTTTGGTACAGGGCAATTGCCAGATAAGGAAGGACAAATGTATCATGTTAATGGCAATGGAGATAATTTTTACCTTATTCCAACAGCCGAAGTGCCAGCAACAAATTTATTTAGAGGAGATTTATTATTAGAAAGTGAATTACCCAAGGCTATTACAGCATATACACCGTGTTTTCGTCGTGAAGCAGGAAGTTATGGTGCTCATGTAAGAGGTCTAAACCGTTTACATCAATTTGATAAAGTTGAAATTTTACGTGTGGAACATCCAAGTAGATCATATGAGGCTCTTGACGAGATGGTTGCTCATGTAAAACAGATTTTAGTTGAATTGAAATTACCTTATAGAATACTAAGACTCTGTGGTGGTGATTTAGGATTTACATCGGCATTGACATATGATTTCGAGGTGTTTTCTACAGCACAAGATAGATGGTTAGAGATATCTTCAGTATCTAATTTTGAAACATTTCAAGCAAACCGTTTAAAATTGCGATTTAAAAACGCGAATGGTAAGAGCGAATTGGCACATACCTTAAACGGAAGTTCGTTGGCATTACCAAGAGTTTTAGCAGGGATTTTAGAAAACTATCAAACAGACGATGGTATTGTAATTCCAGAGGTACTTATCCCTTATACAGGGTTTCCAATCATCGATTAATTAATAATTAACGTTTACTTTTAAGTGTTAAATTTTAACATTTCAATCGTTAAAACGCAAAAAAGCCATGCCGTTTGACGATTTTTAACCGAAATCCTTTGATTTTTCAAAAAAAATGTTGAAGTTAGTGTCACCAAATCTAATTAACCTACAGTTATGAAAAATTTTAAGCGCATAGTGCTATTAGTTACACTTGTTGTACTAGTAGTTCAAGTATTTTTAAATTAAGAATATTAAGTTAAACCCAAATCGTAACATTATTTTCCCATAAGGACATATAAAATACCACAACAGGATAATTGAATCATTTTATAAAATATGATTAATAGCACATTTATTTTGGATGGTTATGCCTGAACTTCGGTTCAGGCATTTTTTATAATAACATTCACAAAACTAACTACCACATTCATTATATTTACACTGCTATGAAGCACTTATTATACATATGTAGTTTTTTGTTTTGCTTATCCGTTTTTTCTCAAAACGAAATGTTGGCTAAAGATTATTTTGATCGAGGAGAGTTCGAAAAAGCACTCATATCGTATCAAAAACTGTACAAAGAAAAGAAAGGAAATATCAATTACTTACTTAAAATTGTACAAATCCATCAGCAGTTAGAACACTACGATATTTCTGAAAAACTGCTCGTTGAACAAATCAATAACAGTAAGAACCCACAATTCTATGTAGAATTAGGATATAATTTTCAACTTAAAGGAGAACAAGAAAAAGCCGAAGAAAATTATAAAAAAGCCATACTAAAAATAGAAGACGAACCTATTTATGCCTTTTATGTTGCAAGACGCTTTGAGGAACATGCATTAATTGATAATGCAGCAATAGTTTACGAAAGAGCTATGCAGCTTCGTCCAGAAGCTAATTATAATATTCAGTTAGCAAGAATTTATGGCGAACAGGGTAAGGTTGAGAAAATGTTTAGCAGCTATGTTAACTTTCTTGAAAAAAATGGCACTTATATTAGTCAGGCACAACGTATATTTAGCCAATACATTTCTGAAAATGGAGAAGACGAAAACAATATTTTATTACGGAAAGTACTACTCAAAAAAATACAAACACAACCTAATGTGCTTTGGAATCAACTATTAAGTTGGTTATTTGTGCAACAAAAGGATTATAAAAAAGCATTTGCACAAGAAAAAGCAATTTATAAGCGAGAACAGGAAACCTTGCAAGGCATTATGGATTTAGCAAGAATAACTGTGGAAGAAGATGATGTAGACATTGCAAATGAAATTTTAAGATATTTAATAGATAATGCTATTGATATAGAAACGGTTTTAGAGGCGCATAAAAGTGTATTGGAATTACAAACCAAACATGCCTCAAAGTCTGATTATACAACTATTGACAAGACATATAAAAGCTTAATTGCTCAATTTGGCCGTAACCCACAAACAATAAACTTGCAATTATCTTATGGGCATTTTATTGCTTTTTACTTAAATAAACCACAAGCAGCAACAATCTTTCTTAAAGAAGCTTTAAAAACCAGATTACCAAGAATACAAGCAGCAAGAGTGAAATTGAAATTGGGTGATATTTTGGTATTTCAAGAAAAGTTTAACGAAGCATTAATTTACTATTCTCAAATACAAACGAGTTTAAAAAACAGTACAATTTCTCAGGAAGCCCGATTTAGAGTAGCCAAAGCAAGTTATTATAAAGGCGATTTTAAATGGGCAGAATCTCAACTTAAAATTTTAAAGGCCTCAACATCGCAACTTATCGCAAATGATGCGCTAGATCTAAAATTGCTTATCTCCGATAATAAATACGAAGATTCTACCCAAACAGCACTTAAGTTATATGCCAAAGCCGATTTATATGCATTTCAAAATAAAACAGATAAAGCGATTTCTCTATTAGATAAAATTTTGCAAGACCATAAAACAGAAACCATAGTAGATCAAGCGCTATTTAAACAAGCACAATTGTTTGAGAAGAAAAAAGAATACCATAAGGCAGAGTCTAATTATAGTACAATTATTGAGAATTATAAAGAAGATATTTTAGCCGATGATGCGTATTTTGCTTTAGCAGAATTGTATGTAAACCATTTGGGACAACCGGAAAAAGCAAAAGCACTTTACGAACAAATTATCTTTAGTTATGCCGATAGCATCTACTTTGTAGACGCTAGAAAAAAATATAGAGCATTACGTGGCGATGCTATAAATTAGGTTTGAATATATGATAATAGCAAAAAGCCAAAACCTATATCTACATGTTCTAACTCTTTACGCTTTACAAGACCAACTACACCTATTGTTTTATTCTGCTCGTGTTTAAG
>JAADHG010000087.1 GCA_013151975.1 Chlorobiota bacterium
CTCCACAATTACTACTGTTTCTCAAGACAATGTAAATACTCTGCTTGACGAAAATAAAAATAAAGCAGACTTTATTATTTGTGTAGATAGTAATATGACGAATACATATTAAACTATTTATTCGCATTCAATTTTCTCTTTTAATATCTTAGAAAAGCGAAAGGGTTTAACTATATTTGAGTAAATTTCTAATCATCTAATGAACGATAACCTCATTCTAATATTTGCAATATTAATTTCTGCACTAATTGGAGCTTACTTAAGTATGCGCTTTACAAAGCTAAAAAGTAAAAGCGAAAAGAGCACTTTAGAAGAGCGTGAAAATCAACTTAACAATATAGTTGCCGAATTAAAAAACACCATTACTAATTTAGAAGCTGAGCGTGATAAATATAGAGATGAAAAAGAAGGTTTAAATTTAGAACTTGTTCAAAAAAAAACAGAATACGAAAATCTTCAAAAACAAAATTTATTGCGCGATAAAGAACTTGAAGAACGACAAAAACAATTACGCAAAGACTTTGAGCTATTAGCAACTAAAATTCTTGATGAAAAATCTGAAAAATTCACACTTAAGAATAAAGAGAATCTTAAAACCATCCTAGATCCTTTACATGATAAAATTAAACATTTTGAAGAAAAAGTAGAGAAAACACATAAAGAAAGTATTGACTATCATGCCGCTTTAAGACAACAAATCATAGGGTTAAAAGAGTTAAACACTCAAATGAGTAAAGAAGCTATTAACCTTACAAACGCTTTAAAAGGGGACAGTAAAGCACAAGGAGATTGGGGAGAAACTCAGCTTGAAATAATTTTAGAAAAAGCAGGTTTAAGCAAAGGTGTTCATTTTTCTACTCAAGGCGGTTATAGAGATGATGATGGAAAATTAAAGAAACCAGATTTTATTATCAATTTACCAGACAACAAACATTTAATTGTAGATTCAAAGGTTTCACTAACAGCATATGAAAATTACTATAATGCCGCAAATGAAGACATTAAAGATGAAAGTTTAAAAAAGCATTTGTCTAGTATTAAAAAACATATTAAAGAGTTAGGTGAAAAAAAATATACTGATTTATATGGTATTAACACACCAGACTATGTTTTAATGTTTGTACCAATTGAGCCTGCTTTATTAATTGCATTAAACGAAAATAACCAACTATATCTAGAAGCTTTAGATAAGAATGTAGTTCTGGTATCAACATCAACACTATTAGCTACACTAAGTACAGTTTCTTCAATTTGGAAGCAAGAGGACCAAAAGAAAAACGTTCAAGAAATTGCAAAGAGAGCTGGCGCAATGTATGACAAGTTTGAAGGATTTGTACAAGATTTGTTAAAAATTGGAAAGTCCATAAATACTTCTAAAGAAAGTTACGATGCAGCAATGAATAAATTAGTTGATGGAAAAGGAAATTTAATTTCAAGCATTGAGAAAATTAAAAAACTTGGAGCTACTGCAAAAAAAACACTACCAAAAAATATTATAAAGCGAGCAGAAGAAAATAACGAATAAAAAACCACCAAAAAGGTGGTTTTAATTTTTATATCAATTTATAAAACTCTATTGCTTTACAAATCGTTTTGTTTGTGTTCCAGTATCCGTTGTAAGTCTTACTAAATACACGCCTGCATTCCATTCTGATACATCTACAAATGTTGATGCATTTGTTAATCTATCTGCAAATATTTTCTTTCCTAAAACATCAAAAACTTCTAAATTAGTATTGTCATGAAATCCTGATAACTTCAAATTAAGTCTATCTGTTCCAGGATTTGGTGATATTGAAAATGAACTTAAAGGATTATTATCGTTAACACTTAATAAAGCAGATGTTTCTATATTATCAATATCTAGTGTGGTAGGAACACCAGAAAAAGCTTGTCCAAACCATGAGGGTACAACATTACTCAGTATTCTAACTTCATTTATATTTCCACTACTTAAAAGATTAGCTACTGTTGCAGAACCTCCAACTACTTGCATATCTGACGCTGTAATTGGTATTACAACAGACGTCCATCCAGATCCTGCTGTTACCACAACCGAATTAGTAGTACATATTTGGTCGCCAGTTAAATTATTTTGAAAGGCTACTCTTAAATTTAAATCGCTACCTGTAACTCTAACGTCAAACTTAATTCCAAAAACATTTGCACCAGTATAATTACCAATCCAATTACTGTTCTTGTTAAAGATTAACAGTTTACTCCCCGCTCCGTTAGGATTACCATTGGTAGTATACTTAAAAAAGTTGTCATTTACTCCAGCTGGCCCATCAGTAGCAACATTGGTTGGTTGGTTGGTTGCTGCATTTCCAATACCCCAACCTTGTTTTGTTCCATCTTCAAAATCATCTATTTGACCTACTGTAACTTGAGCCAATAGTGTAGAAGTAATGAACAAAGTAATTATAAGCGTAAGTAATTTTTTATTCATAGTGTCATTGAGTTATATTTAAGCTAATTTAATAATTTTTAACTAATTATATATAAAACTTCGGCAAAATGAAGTGTTTACTTACTTAAATACATTTTTCTTCTAGAATATAAGTCGTAAAACTGATCGTCCTTTAAGCTATCAATAAATAAAATACTTTCTCCTGTACTCTTCATTTCTGGTCCAAGTTGTTTATTTACATTTGGAAATTTATTGAATGAAAATACAGGCTGTTTAATCGCATATCCATTCAGATGTGGTTTAAAATTAAAATCAGTGACTTTCTTTTCTCCCAGCATTACTTTAGTAGCATAATTTACATAAGGTTCGCCATATGCTTTTGATATAAAAGGCACTGTCCTTGATGCCCTTGGATTGGCTTCAATTATATATACTCTTTCATCTTTTATTGCAAACTGAATATTTATTAAACCAACAGTATTTAAAGCTAGTGCTATTTTTTTTGTATGATCTTTAATTTGTTGCATTACAAAATCGCCAAGATTAAATGGCGGCAATGTTGCATTACTATCTCCTGAATGAACGCCACAAGGTTCAATGTGCTCCATAATACCAATAATATAGATATTTTCCCCATCACAAATAGCATCTGCTTCTGCTTCAATAGCACCATCTAAATAATGATCTAACAACAGTTTATTACCAGGCATTTTTCTTAATAAATCTACAACATGCTCTTCCAATTCTTTTTTATTGATAACAATCTTCATGCCTTGACCCCCTAAGACATACGATGGACGCACTAAGATTGGAAAATCTAAGACCTTTGCAATTGCCAAAGCTTCATCTGCTGTAGTTGCAATGTCAAATTCTGGATATGGTATATTGTTTTCTTTTAATAAGGTTGAAAACGAACCTCTATCTTCTGCTAAATCTAAAGATTGGAATGTAGTTCCAATAATTTTTACACCATAACGATCTAGTTTTTCTGCTAGTTTTAGAGCTGTTTGTCCTCCTAATTGAACAATTACACCTTCAGGTTTTTCATGGCGAATAATATCGTAAATATGTTCCCAAAATACAGGTTCAAAATACAGTTTATCTGCGGTATCAAAATCGGTTGAAACGGTTTCTGGGTTACAATTAATCATAATGGTTTCATAACCACATTCTGCTGCTGCTAACACACCGTGAACACAACAATAATCAAACTCTATGCCTTGTCCAATTCTGTTTGGTCCAGATCCTAAAACAATAATTTTCTTTTTATCTGATACTATGCTTTCATTATCAGAATAACAATTACCATCTGCTGTTTCAACTTCGTTCTCAAAGGTTGAATAGTAATATGGCGTTTTTGCTTTAAACTCGGCTGCACAAGTATCTACTAACTTATAAATACGCTTGATGTTAAGTTCGTCACGCTTGTTATACACTTGGCTTTCTAAACACCCTAACATATGTGCTATTTGGCGGTCGCCATATCCTTTTTGCTTTGCTTCTAAAAGTAAGTCGCGCTCAATAGTATCGATGGTGTAAGTTGAAATTTCTTTTTCTAAATGGTACAACTCTTCATATTGCTTTAAAAACCACATATCAATTTTTGTGATTTCATGAATTCTACTTAATGGAATTCCCATCTGAATAGCATCATAAATTACAAATACACGATCCCAACTGGCATAAGTTAGCTTTTCTATAATCTGGTCATAATCTTTATAGCCTTTACCATCGGCTCCTAATCCGTTGCGCTTTATTTCGAGAGATTGTGTGGCTTTATGCAGTGCCTCTTGAAAAGAACGTCCAATACCCATAACCTCTCCAACAGATTTCATTTGCAGTCCTAAAGTTCTATCACTACCTTCAAACTTATCAAAGTTCCAACGCGGAATCTTTACAATTACATAATCTAATGTTGGTTCAAATAAAGCAGAAGTAGATTTGGTAATCTGGTTTTCTAAATCATCTAACGTATAACCTATAGCTAATTTAGCAGCAATTTTTGCTATAGGATAACCTGTGGCTTTACTTGCCAAAGCTGAAGAACGTGATACACGCGGATTTATTTCTATAGCAATAATATCTTCTTTTTTGTCAGGACTTACCGCAAATTGCACATTACAACCTCCAGCAAAATCGCCAATACTACGCATCATATGTATTGCCATATCACGCATTTTCTGATAGGTTGTATCACTTAAGGTCATTGCTGGCGCAACTGTAATAGAGTCTCCTGTATGGATTCCCATAGGATCCATATTTTCAATAGAACAAATAATAACAACATTATCATTGGCATCTCTAAGTAATTCTAATTCAAACTCTTTCCAGCCAATAAGTGCTTTATCTATCATTACTTCATGAATTGGAGAAATTTCCAAACCACGTTCTAATAACTCATCAAAATCTTCTTCTCTATATACAATCGACGCTCCATCTCCACCTAAAGTATATGATGCCCTAATTACTAGAGGGAATCCAAATTCCTGTGCAATTTCTTTTCCTTTTAAATAAGAGTTAGCTGTAGCTTGAGGAGCCATTCCTATACCAATTTTAAGCATTAACTCTCTAAACTTTTCTCTATCTTCAGTAATATTGATAGCATCAATATCTACGCCTATAATTTCGACATCAAAATCTTTCCAAACACCTTTTTCATCAGCTTCAATACATAAATTAAGTGCAGTTTGACCTCCCATTGTAGGTAAAACTGCATCAATTTGTGGGTGTTCTTTTAAAATTTGTATAATGGACTTGGTTGTCAACGGCAACAAATATACATGGTCTGCCATTGAAGGGTCTGTCATTATTGTTGCAGGATTAGAATTTATTAAAACTGTTTCTATTCCATCTTCACGTAAAGAACGTAGTGCTTGGGTTCCTGAATAATCAAACTCGCAAGCTTGTCCTATAACTATTGGTCCAGAGCCTATTATTAAAATGGAATTAAGGTCTTTTCTTTTTGGCATTAGATAGTGTGTTATTTTTTAAATTGTTCAAAAATAGGAATCAATTAAGTATAAAAAAAGGCGTTACGACTAGTAACACCTTTAATATATTAACAATTGTTAATCATTATTTTTTATGACGAAGTTCTGAAGATACAGATAATTTCTTTCTGCCTTTAGCTCTTCTACGAGCAAGAACTTTTCTGCCACTTACTGAAGCCATTCTTTCTCTAAAACCATGCTTGTTTTTTCTTTTTCTCTTTGATGGTTGAAATGTTCTTTTCATTATACTATATCTTTAAAATCTACTTTTCTCTAACTAATTATTAGTTTTGTTTTATATCCTTAAAACTGCGGGCAAATATACAAAGAGTTTTTACTTTGACAAACCTAAAATTAAAAATATTTTGAATTGTTTTTACTACCTTTGCAATCTTAAACAAAACTGAAAAAATGTACAACAAAAATATAAAACTATTTATTACCACTTTAATCTTAGCTTATGCTGTTTATCAATTTATCGAAGGTTATATTGGTAATGGTATTATGTATATTCTGCTATCTTCAATTTTTATCTTTCTTTACTTTAAAAATGAGTTTATTTTATTATCTTTTTTAAAGTTACGTAAGCAAGATTTTGATGGCGCAAAAAAATGGTTAGATAAAATAAAAAAACCAAAATCGGCTTTAACAAGAAAACAACAAGGGTATTACAATTACTTAAACGGCATTATGGTTTCTCAAACCAATATGAATGAAGCTGAAAAATATTTTAAAAATGCTATTTCTTTAGGCTTGTCTATGGATCATGATTTAGCTATGGCCAAATTAAATTTAGCTGGCATAGCATTTAGCAAGAGGCGTAAACAAGAAGCAAATAAATTATTAG
>JAADHG010000025.1 GCA_013151975.1 Chlorobiota bacterium
AATCTTATTTTATTTTCAGAGTTTCACTATTTTCTATTTTCATTTAATGTAAGATTTGGACATTTATATAAATATGATTTCAATAGTGAGGAATTTGAATTATTATTGGAAAGTTCAAATCAAATTCACGAATTTTTTGAACAAATTATAAATTTATTTGAATTAGATAAACCTTACGATAGTGATAAAATGAATCCGAATTTCACACTTTTATTTGAGAGATTAGCTGATGTAATAAATTCATTAAGAACAGAATTAGAATAAAACGTTTTACAACACCGTATAAAATTTATGCTTAAATTTGATTTGAAACTAAACGACAAAAATACTAACAAACCGATTTGCTTAAACCGAAAATCCTAACGGATTTTAGGTCGCACAAATCTTATACAAACCCGTTAAACGAAACTCCCAATACTAAAAGTAGATTTAAACCTTAGACGTCAAAGACTTAAAAAACACAAATCCAAACCCTAAAAACAACATGAGATGAAACGGGAATAGCCCAAAGTCGCCCCCTTGATCGCCCACTATAAAAGCACTGTACATTCCAAAGGCAAAATAGAGCATGAGAAGCCCTTCAAAAATCACGTTAACAGAGATGTTTTTATTTAAATATTTATTGTTTTTCCAACTATCGGTAAGTGAATTAATATTAAACTTTGGGGTACGTATAAAATCGCTTTTTTTTCCTAAATATCCTTCCATTACAGCTATAGAGTTTTGCAATGAAAACCCCATAGCTATCGAGAAAAACGTAAAAAACATAACAATGTATTGCACAAAGCTTTTAATGCTATTTCCATAGGTTTTTTTGTACATAAACCAGTAGCAAATAAAGAAGATAACAGTACTAATAACAAAAAAGCTCATCACATAAAAGTACATTTTAAGATGTGCATATTCGTTTTTTATATACAACATAGGAATACTTAAAACAGCAACGGTAAGAATGCTTAAGAACATGGTGCTATTTAATAAGTGTAGCAAACCGTGAACTTTGGTTTTGGCAGAAATATTTTCGTTTTTCAAAACTTTCCACTTCATTTTTCTAAAGTTTTCGGCACCTCCTTTATTCCATCTAAACTGTTGTGTACGTGTAGCACTAATGACTACAGGAAGTTCAGCCGGAGTTTCAACATCTTCAAGATACTTAAATTTCCAATTTTTGAGTTGTGCTCTGTAGCTTAAATCTAAATCTTCGGTAAGTGTGTCGCCTTCCCAATTACCTGCATCAATGATGCACTCTTTTCGCCATACACCGGCAGTTCCATTAAAATTAATAAAATGGCCTTTGCTATTTCTGCCTACTTGCTCTAACGTAAAATGCGCATCGAGTGCAAAGGCTTGCACTTTTGTGAGGATGGAATAATTTCGATTAATATGTCCCCAACGTGTTTGTACAACACCAATCTCTTTATTTTTAAAATAGGGGATAGTACGTTGTAACCAATCTTTTTGTGGCAGGAAATCGGCATCAAAAATGGCAATAAGTTCACCTTTAGCAATCTTTAAGCCTTCCTTTAAAGCACCTGCTTTAAAATGTATTCTATTTTCTCTTAACACATGCTGGATATCTAAACCAGTACTTTGTAACTGAGCAATATGCTTTTTTGTGCTTTCGAAGGATTCGTCTGTAGAATCGTCTAAAACCTGAATTTCGAGTTTGTCTTTTGGGTAATCTAAGAGCGCAATATTATCAAGCAAACGCTCCATGACATACATTTCATTATACACAGGAAGCTGGATGGTAACAAAAGGAATTTCATCTGGATTGGTTAGATCAAACTGTGCACAGTGATGTTCCTTTTTTTGAGCAGATAGGTAATTAAATAATAGATTTAATTGTGCTAATGCATACATAAAAATAAGTATGAGTGCAGTAGAGTAAATGACAATTATGATAGTTTCTAAAATCATTATTTAAAACTGTATTTAAATATCCAACCTAAAATTTTTATGCCTGCAAATATACTACCTTTTATGGTTCCTGAAACTTTTGAAACGCCTATTCGGTTCCTATAGGTCACAGGAATTTCAACATAGCTTAATTTTTGTTTTAGTACTTTGAGTTGCATTTCTACAGTCCAGCCATAGGTTTTATCTTCCATATTAAGCGCTAACAACTTGTTGTATTTTATAGCTCTAAAGGGTCCTAAATCTGTAAATTTTGCACCAAACATTATTTTCATTAAAAAGGTAGCGAGCCAATTTCCAAAAACTTGTTGCGGTGTCATAGAACCTTGTTCACGTAGTCGCTTTACACGAGCGCCAATTACAAAATCGATGTTTTCATTTTGTATAGGCGCGATAATTTTTAGCAACTCTTCCGGATAATCGCTATAATCGCCATCTAAAAAGACAACAATATCTGGTTTAATAACTTGTTTGGAAATGTATTCCATACCTTTTAAACAAGCATAACCATAACCCCTTTGAGGCTCTTTTAATACAGTAGCTCCTGCGTTTCTTGCATTAATTTCTGTATCATCTGTAGAGTTATTGCTAACCACTATCACTTCATCAACGATATTTGGAATATCATTGATAACATTAGCAATCGAATCTGCTTCGTTATAAGCGGGAATAATGACTTTTATAATGGGCATTAGTGTTGTTTAAGTTTTGCAAAAGTACAATACTTTAAGGCTTTTATTTCTGATTTACTAAATCCATTAAATTAACATCATTGCCAAGTAGAATATCGTTTGGATGAATACGTTCTATTTCTGGTCCATTTTCTAATTTTAAAACACCACGAGGGCACACAGCACTACAAATACCACAACCCACACAACTGGCTCGTACAATATTTTCACCTTTTTGAGCATAAGCACGTACATCTATTCCCATTTCGCAATAAGTAGAGCAGTTACCACAAGAAATGCATTGTCCACCATTTGTAGTAATTCTAAAGCGTGATTTGAAACGCTGCACAAGTCCCATATACGCTGCCAAAGGACAACCAAAACGACACCACACACGATTACCAAAAATAGGATAGAAGCCAGTACCAATAACACCTGCAAAAAGGGCACCAATTAAGAAACCATAAACATCTTGAATAGTTTGTGTTTTAATTCCTAAAATTGCTTCAGCTCCTGAAAAATAACTATATAAAGTAAACCCAGTCATAATTAATACGAAAATTAAAACACTATGTATTAACCAACGTTCCAGTTTCCATGATTTCACAGATTTGTCTGATAAATGTCTGTATGGATCTCCTAAAGTTTCAGATAATCCGCCACAACCACATACCCAAGAGCAGTACCAACGTTTACCGAAGAAATACACCATAACAGGAACGATGACTAAGCTTAAAACGATTCCCCAAATTAAAATGAATAATCCTAGTCCTCCACTTGCAATCAATTGATCTAAATTCCAACTATAAAAGAAATCGTAATCTAAAGGAAATGCATTTTTAAAATCGTACCAAGGTTTTTCAAAGCGCACTAAAATTTCTGGAATTAAAAATGCAAATACTATTTGAAAGAATAGCACAGAAGTTGTGCGTATCATTTGATATTTGTTATGGCGATATTTGATGTACATTCTTATCCCCATAACAATCATTACTGTACTATATAAAAAACCATATAAAAACCATTGACTCGCCAAGTTTCCACTAATGTTTTTACTAATTGGATCTACAATGTAAGTCCAGTTTACAATATAATCTGGTCTGAAATATAATATAATATAAAACCCAACCAAAAAGACAAATGCAAACCAACCAATCCAACTTCTATTGGTTGCTGCATTAAACCAAACGCCATTGTTTTTAATTCCTGGAGGTCCTAAAATAATCACATTTGGAATGACATATAATAATGCTCCAATAATACCAAGACCAAAAGTGAGCCACCAAAACAGGCCTTTATGTTCTTTAATCGTTCCGTTTCCTGCACTTTTAGCAATTTCGTAAGAGAAACTATGCGGTTTAGTCCAAATTACCTTATCCCATTCATTGTTTTGTTTATGAGCAGCATTGGCAGTTTCTAATGCAGTTGTTATACTTGATGAAAAAGAAAACGGATTTGTAAATTCTTTTCCAACAACATTATTTTTAATATCGTTTATAAATAATTCACTTTTTATTCCTTTATCACTTATAATGTTGTCAAATAACTCTGGAGTGACTTCATATTTTCCTAAAAAAATAAGTGAAGTGAATATGGCTAGTCCAATTAAAAATAAACTAAGACCTATATTTTGTAATGTTTTCATAAATTTTATGTCTTTCTTGCAAAAGCAGGAATCTATTTTATTATATAGTTATGGATTCCCATTTTCACGGGAATGACTGTTAAACACTAAAAATTCGTTTCCAACTTTTCTTTTTCAATTGAATAGTTGTATTGTTCTCTGCATTAAACTTAGAAATAATATCTTTTTCATAAAGTTTGTAAAACTCTGGATCGAAATTAGCATCTGCTAAATGCTCCAGCACATAATCTACGGTTTGCTTTTTGTTAAGTACGTTGTCAAAAAATTCATGTCGCATTCTAATTCCGAAGTTATTTATTCCAACAAACTCACGTGTGTTTTTATCATAATTAATATGAATACATTTTTTGCCATCAGGATGTTCCCAATAAAAACGAGCCTCATTGGCTTTAGGTTGTGCCCAAACCCAACCATAAGTTTGGTATTCAATATCAAAGAATTTAGCTGAGTTAAACCAATGTCCAGGTTTATATTCTATACGATTATCACAAATGGTTTGCGCAACGGTTTCACCCATCATGCGCCCTGTATACCAAACAGCTTCAATGGGTCTACGTTGATCTATGGCTTTACGTTGTTCGGCACAATCGCCTATAGCATAAACGTCTTTGATATTGGTTTCTAAAAAGTGATTTACTTTTACGCCTCGACCAGTTTCAATATCTGAATCTTTGATAAAACCTATATTTGGAGATACACCAGCCGTTAAGCCTACTACATCACAAGAGATTTCTTCACCAGTTTCGGCAATAATTATAGATTTTACCTTGCCATTTTCATCAGCTTTGATTTCTTTTAAGTTTACGCCTAATCGTAAATCAATGCCATTACTAATAATTTCGCGATTTATCATTGCACTTTCTCCTTTGGGTAATACAGCATCCCAAAAGCTATCTTCACGCACTAAAAAAGTAACAGGAATATGTCTGCTGTGTAACATTTCGGCAAGCTCAATACCAATTAAGCCACCTCCAACAATTACGGCACGTTTGCATACTTTATAGTTTGGAGCATGCTTTTCCAAATTTTCTAAATCTTGTTTATGGTACATTCCCATAACGCCGTCTAAATCTTGCCCAGGCCAACCAAATTTATTGGGTTTACTTCCTGTAGCAATGATTAACTTGTCGTAACGAAGGCTGTCGCCTTTAGCAAAATGAAGAGTTTTCGTTTTTGTTTCAATACTTTTTACAAAGCCTTTTTTTAGATTGATGCGATTTTTTTTCCAGAACCAATTTTCGTAAGGTTGTGTATGCTCAAATTTCATGTGCCCCATATATACATACATTAAAGCCGTTCTTGAGAAAAAATAATCGGTTTCAGCCGAAACTATTGTAATTTTTTTATCAGACAATTTTCTAATATGTCTTGCAGCAGTTACTCCAGAAATTCCGTTGCCAATTATAACGATATGTTCCATAAATTTAGGGTAATGTTCATTGTTATGTCGAATGAAATGTTAAAACCTTAAAATAATATTTTCAGGTTGTTTAAATTTAGGCAATAATTTTTTTCTATGAGAGTATTTAATGGGTTTTTTATAGCGCTGTTTATAGCCTCTTGTGCAATGGCTCCAAATCCATCCAAAAAAATAAATGGCGTAAGTTTTGTAGCTTCACGAAAAGCATTGTCTGAAGATCATATTAATCCAATTGTAAATTTAAATGCCAATTATGCAGCAATAATGCCATTTGGATTTATTAGAGATTTAAATCATCCCGAAATTGCTTTTAATACAGATGGACAATGGTTTGGAGAGACTAAAGAAGGCGTAAAACAATATGCTGAGGGGTTTCAAAAAAAAGGAATAAAGATTATGTTGAAACCACAAATTTGGGTTTGGCATGGTGAGTATACAGGGTTTATAGAAATGACAACTGAAGATAACTGGAACATGTTAGAAACTTCATATTCCAAATTTGTTTTAGAGTTTGCTGAAT
>JAADHG010000176.1 GCA_013151975.1 Chlorobiota bacterium
ATTATTGGCGCAACAACCATGGTGCAACTAAAAGAAAATATTGATAGTATTAATTTAGAATTAAGCAAGGATATTTTAGAGCAGATTAATGCTATTCATGCTGCAATACCTAATCCCGCTCCTTAGCCTTTACTCGTTTATATTCAAGCCTCGCTTATTAAGCTTGTAATTGTGTAAAAACAAAAAAGACCTTACTCGTAAGAATAAGGTCTTTTTTTATAATCTAATTTTTTTACCATTTTTGTCTAAAAAATGATATTCTAAATATGTGTAAGCATCTCTTGGTAATATTTTCACCCATTTTTTATGTTCAAAATACCATTTTGAACGTATAGATGGAAAGCCTTTTGTTAAATAGGCTGCTATAAAAGGATGTGTGTTTAATGTCAACTTTTTATAGTCTTTTTTTAATAGTATTTCCAGATCGTGCGATATTTTTTGTACGATTCCTATTGGAGCTTCAACTTCTTTACCATTAAAACTGTTAGGATTGTCCTCTCTGGTTTTAATATTCATTTCTGGTCTTACTCGTTGTCTGGTTATTTGTATCAATCCAAATTTACTAGGAGGCAAAATTTTATGCTTAGCTCTATCATCTTGCATTTCGTCGCGAAAATGATTAAAGAGCTTTCTCCTATTATTGGCACTTCCCATATCAATAAAATCTACTACAATTATGCCGCCCATATCACGTAAACGTAACTGTCTGGCAATTTCGGTAGCCGAAATTAAATTAACTTCAAGTGCTGTATCCTCTTGGTTTTTTGCTTTGTTAGATCGGTTTCCGCTGTTAACATCTACTACATGTAGCGCTTCTGTATGTTCAATAACTAGATAGGCGCCTTTAGCCATAGATACGGTTTTTCCAAAGGATGTTTTAATTTGTCTTTCAATTCCATATTTTTCAAAAATTGGAACTTTAGACTGATACAACTTAACTATTGATTCTTTTTTTGGTGCAATTTCTTGCACATAATCTTTAATTTGAATGTAGAGTGCTTCGTCGTCAACTATTATAGATGAAAAGGAGTCATTAAATATATCTCTTAAAATAGAAGAGGCTTTATTCATTTCTCCTAACACCTTACTAGGGTGACTTGCTCTCTGTAGCTTTTTACACATTGCGGTCCAACGACCATACAAATTTTGTAAATCTCTGTCTAGTTCAGCTACTTTTTTGCCTTCTGCAACAGTACGTACAATTACACCAAATCCTTTTGGAGTGATGCTTTTAAGCAATCGTTTAAGTCGTTCTTTTTCATTTCTACTTTCAATTTTTTGAGAAATTGAAATACGATCCGAAAAGGGAACTAAAACTAAATATCTACCAGCTATTGAAAGCTCGGAACTAATTCTTGGTCCTTTTGTAGATATTGGTTCTTTAACGATTTGTACTAATACAGATTGATTTGATTTTAAGGCGTCAGCAATACTGCCGTCTTTATCAATATCTTTTTCAAATGGGAAATCTTTTAAAGAATAATCTTTAAGTTTACCTGTGCTTACACGTTTTACGAATTTTAAAAGGGAAGGGAGTTTTGGGCCTAAATCATGATAATGCAAAAATGCATCTTTTTCATAACCAACATTTACAAATGCTGCATTTAGTCCTGGTACAGATTTTCGGGTTTTGGCTAAAAACACATCACCAACCGAAAAATTGCTACCTCCTTCATCTTTTTGTAATTCAATAAGTTTTCCATCTTTTAATAAGGCAAAATCAACATTATTAGAACTAGAACGAATAATCAATTCTTTATTCATATAGTTAATTTTTATCCATACAGTTAAGTACAGATGGATTATACATATTGTTTTGATTCACAGGGTTTTAATCTGTAAAATTCATGATTATGTTAAGGTAGTAACACAATTAATACATGAATTTAATATCAAAGAACGATTTTAATAAAATTGAAAAAGTAGTTACGAAACTACTTTTTCAATTTACTTTTTTTTGTGACGATTAGCGCGTCGTCTTTTTTTACGCTTATGCGTAGCTACCTTGTGTCTTTTTCTTTTTTTACCACTTGGCATAAATACTGCTTTTTTTTATTAATACTTTTTTAATGTTTTATTTAATCTCAACATTAGCTTTTATACTTTCTACAAAAACTTTTGCTGGCTTAAATGCTGGTATGTTGTGAGCTGGAATTTTGATAGTTGTATTTTTTGAAATATTTCTACCTGTTTTTTCTGCTCTTGTTTTGATGATAAAACTTCCAAAACCTCTAAGGTATACATTGTCGCCTCCTTCTAAAGAGGTTTTAACTTCACTCATAAAAGTTTCTACTGTTGCTTGAACATCACCTTTTTCAATTCCTAATTTCTCAGAAATTTTTGCTACTATATCAGCCTTCGTCATTATTAATTATTTTTTAGGGTTATCTATTAATTCTAAGGGATGCAAATATATGTATTTTAAATTCAATATTTCAAGCCTAATTCATTAAATTTTAACTTAATAAACGTTTATTTTTGCGGTTCTCATAAATTGAAAAATGAATTTTACAAAAATTTTAACACATTGGTACTCAGTATTTAAGAGAGACCTGCCGTGGCGAGAAACAAAAAGCCCATATTATATATGGCTGTCTGAAATTATTTTACAACAAACTCAAATTAAGCAAGGGTTACCATATTATGAAGCTTTTGTGTCTAATTTTCCAACAGTTTTCACCCTTGCAAACGCTAAAGAAGAACAAGTTTTAAAGTTATGGCAAGGTTTAGGATATTATTCTAGAGCGCGACATTTACATAACGCAGCACAATATATTGTAAACGAACTGCAAGGTGAATTCCCTAAAACATATAAAGATTTATTAACTCTTAAAGGTGTAGGTGATTACACTGCAAGTGCAATTGCTTCCATTTGTTTTAACGAACCAGCAGCTGTTGTAGATGGAAATGTATATAGAGTTTTGTCTCGCTATTATGGCATTGCTACGCCTATTAACTCTACTCAAGGAATTAAGTACTTTAAAGCACTTGCACAATCTTTACTACCTCACACTAATATTGGTGATTACAATCAAGCAATCATGGAATTTGGTGCTGTACAATGTAAACCCAAGAACCCTAATTGTATTGAATGCCCTTTACAGGACAGCTGTATTGCATTAGCACAGAAAAAAATTGAATCACTCCCTGTTAAAATCAATAAAACTAAGGTTAGTAAAAAGTATTTTAATTTTTTGGTGTTTGTTTCAGAAGATAAAAAAACGTTACTTGAGCAAAGAACAACAAAAGGGATTTGGCAAAATTTGTATCAATTTCCTCTTATAGAAACCACAAAAGTGTTAACCCAAAAGCAATTTGAGAAAAACAAAAAAATTAAAATGCTATTAAATGAAACTAAACATGATTTTAGTTTATATAATAAAAAGGCCATTATACATAAATTGTCCCATCAACATTTGCACACAAAATTTTGGATAATATCATTAGACAAACTCCCTCAAAAAGGGATTCCTATTTCTGAAATACATGAGTATCCTGTTCCAGTATTAATAGGTAAATTTATAGATGAATTTAGTTTTTAATAGATTTCTCTATCTTATTATTTTTTATTATTTTTAATATTATCAATTATAAAACCACTAATTTTGTGGTCTAAATACAATTAATTATGTCAGGAACATTAAACAAAGTAATGCTAATTGGGCATTTAGGCGATGAAGTAAAAATGCATTATTTTGAAGGTGGTGGTTGTATTGGTCGTTTCCCATTGGCTACTAACGAAACGTACACCAATAAACAAACCAATGAGCGCGTTACAAATACCGAATGGCATAATATTGTGGTAAGAAATAAGGCTGCCGAAATTTGTGAAAAATACCTAAGCAAAGGAGACAAGGTTTATATTGAAGGCCGTATTAAAACTAGAAAATGGCAAGACGATAAAGGTATGGATCGGTATTCTACCGAAATACAATGCTTAGACTTTACCTTTTTAACCACTAAAAATGAAAACATTTCAGGTGGTGCTCCTGCACAAGTTACGCCTTCGGCAAAGCCTATTGAGAATGCTGTAAATGAACCAAGGGTTGAGGATAATGATGATTTACCTTTTTAACCCACTAGCGAATTTAATTACTTTAGCTCGCTAAAGGTTAGATGATTAAAAAAATGTCTCAGCATTTTTTGCTGAGATTTCTAATAAACTATCATTCCCATAAAATTGGGAAATTAACTAATACAATTATATTTGGATCCTGATCCCTTTAGTTTAATTATTATTTCTTTCTCAGCAATTGATTTTTCAATTGTTTCAGGTTTTGTTTTATTGTTTGTTCTTTTATTATGTTCTGCTTTAATCTCAGGAGCCGAAGTCGCACTATTCTCATTATCCAAAAGTGATTTAGATACTGCTTTAGAAGAAAATTCTAAACCTATACTAATAGTTTCTAAGCTATTAGAAAAACCTAAAAAATTACTTGCTACAATATTAGTTGCCAATAACTTTATAAATATTGCTATCGTCTTATTATTTGCTTCAATAAGTGATGTCTTGTTTAAAGGTATAAATTATAATATTGATTTTTACTTTTTTGAAATTAATCTAGTTTTCTTTTTAAAAGTTATTATCATTACTTTTTTAATCTTGCTATTTGGCGAAATATTACCTAAAGTATATGCTAGCAGAAATAACATCAAATTCGCAAAATTTATGGCATATCCCTTAAAGATATTAGATGTTTTATTTGCGCCTATTAGTTTGCCTATGCAAAGTATTACACACACTATTCATAATAGATTAGGAAAACAAAAATCTAACATAAGTGTTAACCAATTATCACAAGCATTAGAGCTTACAAGTGAAGAAGACACCACGAAAGAAGAACACAAAATATTGCAAGGTATTGTGTCTTTTGGTAACACCGACACTAAACAAGTTATGCGCCCACGTATCGATATTTTTGCTCTAGATGAGAGTTTAAAATATAGTGCTATTATTCCTGAAATAATTAAACATGGCTATTCCAGAATTCCTGTATATAGAGATAATGTAGATACCGTTATTGGTATATTATATGTTAAAGATTTATTACCTTATTTAGATCGGGAACAATTTGATTGGACAGGCCTTATTCGTGAGCCCTTTTTTGTGCCTGAGAACAAAAAATTGGATGATTTAATGGTAGAATTTCAAGAAAAAAAAGTGCATCTTGCCGTAGTTGTAGATGAATATGGAGGAACTTCGGGATTAGTATCACTTGAAGATGTTATTGAAGAGATTGTTGGAGATATTAGTGACGAGTTTGATGATGACGATTTAATATATTCTAAACTGGACGATAATAACTATGTGTTTGAAGGCAAAACCCCTTTAAAAGATTTTTATAGGATAATTGGGCTAGAAAATGAAGATATTTTTGAAGCTGAAAAAGGTGAAGCAGAAACGATTGCAGGATTTGTTTTAGAAATTTCTAGAAGCTTTCCTAAGGTAGATAGCAAAATAAATTTTAAAAATTACGTTTTTACTATTGAGGCTTTAGATAAAAAACGCATTAAACAAGTTAAAGTCACTATAACAAATTAATGAGAACCATTATATCCTTCCTTATTATTGCCCTTTTTGTGTCTTGCGGAAAAGATCCTGTCCCAAAACCCAAAGCGTTTTTAAGATTGGAATACCCAAAAGCAGTATATAAAGAAGTGAATCCACAACTTCCGTTTACATTTGAAAAAAATAATCTTGCCAAAAGTATTGATTCCATTAAAGTTTCAAGAGACAAAAAAACTTTAGGAATAGACATTACCTATCCTGCTTTAAAAGGAACTATTTACATTACCTATAAAAAGATTCAGAATAATAATTTGGAGCCTTATTTATTAGATGCTCAAAACATCACACAAAAGCATGCTCAAAAAGCGGACGAAATTGTTGAACAACCTTATATAAATTTAAAACATAAAGTGTTTGGAATGCTATATGAGGTTGGAGGTAATGCCGCATCGCAATCACAATTTTATGTTACCGATAGCATCAATCATTTTGTAACAGGGTCATTATATTTTTTTGCTAAACCCAATTACGATTCTATCCTTCCTGCTGCTAATTATTTAAAAAAGGACATTCAGCATATTATGGAAACCATAAAGTGGAAGGAATAAAAAATAAGCTTACTTATTTACGCCTTTACTTTTACCTATTTTAAGTTCACCAATACAAAAGTTAAGATTGTAGGCAACAGCCCATTTAATCCTTGGTTAGACAATTGAATTACTGTTGCAGAAGTAATAAGTCCTAAAGCAATAAGCCATCAATTGGGCGAAGAATTAAAACCCAATAAAGGAGGTAATATTAAATTACCAGCTCCAAAAAAAGCAACAAATATGGCGAACCCGAAAATAAAAATTTCTTTAGTGTTATTCATCTGTCAGAATTATCACTGCACAAGATACTAGATTTTGATTTATACTAAAATTTAGAATAACAGGCAAATCATCGGAAAATAAAAAAGAGTCTTTTTCTTACTTGTTCTTGCATTTCATCGAAAATATATACTGTTTTAGCGTTTTTATTAAAAAAATAACTAAGTTTACTAACCCAATAACCTATAACTTATGAAAACAACTACTTCTACCTCCACCTCAGTATCTAAATTATACTGCAATGTTTTTGGTCATCAATACAATGTTACCAAAAAAGTTACAAAACATGTTAAAGAGTACACTTGTAAATGTTGTAAAAAGCAACTCACCACAAATGGCAATGGAAACCTTACCGAACTAACTCCAACATTTAGAGAAATTAATAGAATTTTAGAAAACATTCACACCAAAAGAATGTCAAGATTAAAACAAAAAGTATATGCCACATCGGCTGCTTAATTAATACTATAAGACAGTTAATATACAAGCATTATAACCAACCACTTAGACAGCTTTATAAAACAAAATATCAATCTCCACTTTCATTGATTTAAGATATTTTACTAGTTTTTTAGTTGAAAAAAGTTACGTTCAAAGGGAAAAATAAACTCTTCAACGATTAAATAATACGAAATACAATTATTTTCAACATATTTTTTACTTTTAATAATCCCTCTTATTAACTAGCTAAAAATTAAAAGTTTTGAAATATTTATATTGTTCATTTTTTGGTCATGATTATAGCGTTACAAAAGAAGTTACATATCATGTTAAAGAATACACATGTAAACACTGTAAAGAACAAGTTACTACAAGTGGCAACGGCAAGCTTACATTATTGACTCCAAAGTATAAAGAAATAAATTCCGTTTTAGAAAGAATTCACAACAATAGGATTAGACGAAAAAATATAGCTGCCATAGATTTAAGTGAAAATCCTTTGTTTCAAGCTAGCTAATTGCATCCCATCCTTGTGCTTTTAATGGTATTTTGGTTTCTGCTCTTGTTACCAAATGCATTCCTTCATTTTTCTCAGTCATATAACCAATTACCGTCAAACTAGGATTAGCTTTTATTTTTGGGAAATCTTCCTGAGATATTGTCATGAGCAATTCATAATCTTCGCCTCCATTTAAAGCAATAGTTGTACTATCAATATTAAATTCTTCGCAAGTTGAAATAACTTGAGGATCTAGTGGTATTTTGTTTTCATACAAATCACATCCTACATCACTATGCTTACACAAGTGTAAAATCTCTGAGGATAAGCCATCGCTAATATCGATCATAGCTGTAGGCTTCACTTCTAAATCCTTTAGAAGCTTCACAATATCTTTTCTTGCTTCAGGTTTTAATTGTCGTTCTATAATATAAGTGTACTTGTCTAAATCTGGTTGATTGTTTGGGTTGACTTTAAATACTTCTTTTTCACGTTCAAGAACTTGTAATCCCATATACGCACCTCCCAAATCTCCTGTAACTACGAGTAGATCATTAGGCTTTGCTCCCTTTCTATACACTACATTATCTTCATTAACTTCTCCAATAGCAGTAACCGAAATTAATAATCCTGACACGGATGAAGTAGTGTCTCCTCCAACAACATCAATATTATATATTTTAGCAGCAGTTTTTATTCCAGCATACAACTCTTCCAAGGCTTCTAAAGGAAATCTATTGGACACAGCTATTGATACAGTAATTTGTGTAGCCTCAGCATTCATAGCGTAAACATCAGATAAGTTTACAACAACAGCTTTATAGCCCAAGTGTTTTAAAGGCATATAACTTAAATCAAAGTGAACCCCTTCAACTAACATATCTGTTGAAACAACAACTTTCTTAGTGTTAAAATCTAAAACGGCTGCATCGTCACCAATACCTTTAATTGTGCTTTTTTGAGTAATCTTAAAATCTTTGGTTAAATGATCTATAAGTCCAAACTCTCCTAATTCGCTTAATGGTGTTCGCTGTTGGTTTTTATCTTCTATCATGCCGCAAAGATATAGCAATTCTCTCTATTTTTTGAGAAGAAAAGCTATTCAAAATAACTTGTGTTTATTTCAATTTATAATATTTAAAAACAGGATAAATTACAGGCTTTTCGGATATCCCCTTATTTTTAAAATATGCATCAAAGAAATTCCATGTTACTAATCCATCATCAGATTGTGGTTCTAACATATAAAAAATTAAATTAGAAAGTGGTTGCGCCATATCAACCCAATAATCGCCTTTCTTAAATGTTCTTGTTTTTGGCACAAATTCTCCCTCTAGAATTGCCATGTAATGCCCCTCGAACTTACGTGAAGCATTTTTTAATGATTTCACAACAAACACCTCACCGACAGCTCTTTTAGATTTTTTAAGTTCTATTACTTCAACACCTTGCTTTTTTAAATGATCTGCGATTTGCTTCATCGCCTTTGGTAAAAAATACCCTCTGGGTAATGTACTACTAACTTTTGCTTCAAACTTTGAGTAGTTTTCTACATTAGGGATCTCAATAATTTTACCAGAGCGTATGTGTTTTGTATATCCTTCTTCATTTACAAAGGGCAAATAATCATACGTTCTAAGTGTAAACTTTTCTTCTAGAGGCACCATTTTATAACGTACTCCTTTTTTAATTTTTCCAGCATTTTGTTTCACATTTGCAATAGCATCCTGCTCTGCCTTTGCATTAATTGCTGCCATTTTTCTACCATTAATGTTAGTAAACTCTAATATTTCTGCAACAAATCCATAAGTACTATCCATGCGTTTATAAAAACGATCATGTGCAAAAGCTTCACTTAAAATGCCCACTTTATTTCTCAACCCCATTTGGTTTACAATGTATCTAGGATGGTGGTTATAGGTGTAAATGGCTTTTGTTGGCCACCCTTGTCTTAAAGAATAACCTCCATAAGGCCCTAACTTAACACCATAATTTTTATCAATAGATTTTACAATACTTGGTAACATAGTATTCCAAGTAAAATCATAAGGTGCTTTTTCTCCTGCATAGTGATAACTTGGAGCATATGTAACTCCGTAACCATGCCAAGTACCGTTGGTAGTATGTAAATCTACCAACATTTCAGGGTCCCATTTCAACAATACATTTTGTATTAACCCCTGTGTTTCAAAAGCTTCCATTTTAATACCGTCTCTATTTAAATCTAAGCCTTGACTGTTTGCTCTTATCCCAACCTCTACAGGACTGTCCTCTTGCGAAGGGCGCCTTCCCTTTTTCATTTTGTCATTAGAATCTGTATTATAAATTGGTGCGAAAATTATTATTTGGTTGTCTAATAAATGCTTTTTTTTACCCAATAAAATATCTCTCATTAATTGCTGTAATACTTCTTTCCCCTCTACTTCTCCAGCATGTATATTTCCTTGAACATACATAATAGGCTTTCCTGAATCTTTAGCTTCTTTCGGTGATGATATTTTTGGGTTAGCCATTATAATAAGTGGAATGTCTTTACCTTCTTTGCTTTTACCCATAAATTCTAAATGAACCAAATCAGATTTACTTTTAATCGCTTCAATGAAGTGCATCACATCTGCATACGTTGATGTTTTTTGATAATTAGATTTTTCTGGGATAGTTATTAAATTTTCACTCCACGGTTTCACTTGTCCATTAGCTTGAATACACAAAAAAAGAAGTGCTATTTTTAAAAAACGAATTATATTAATTGCCATATTATTTATGATTTATATTCAATGTAAGAATAAATATAGTTTAACTATAAAAGACACATGAATTTTATATTATATTTTAACACTCAGTTAACTTTTATAAAGGATTACTCTTTATCTTTTAATTTTCACTAATTTGGTTCCTCTATTTTTTATAAAAATTGCTCATGATAAACAGAAAAAAAAATGCAAAGGTATTCTTTATCCTTTTTTTAGGAGGTATTTTAATAGTCTTCAATCAAAGTTGCTCAAATGAAAGTGTTAAACCTATTCAAGTCATTGACACT
>JAADHG010000225.1 GCA_013151975.1 Chlorobiota bacterium
TAATAAGTGCAATGTTTAAACTTTGTTGCAAAGGAATAAAAAATTCCTCAAAATTAAGTACTAAATCATTACTCAAAAAAAATGAAAACTATTTTAAATGGCTTGCTTTTATTAGCAATCACATCTATATATTCTCAAAACACAATCAAGGGCATTATAACTGAAAGCAATTCTAGCACACCTATTACTTTTGTAAATATTTACCTCCCTTTATTAGAAAAAGGGACAATAACTGACGACGATGGTAAATTTATAATTCCCAACTTACCGTCAGGAAATTACAAAATAATAGTCTCAATAATTGGATACGAAACCTTTTCTAAAACAATTAATATTCCTTTGCAACAAAGTTTAAACATTGCACTTATTACTTCAGCTATCGAAATGGAGGAAGTCATCATATCTACCCCTTTTCATAGGCTTCAAAGTGAGAATGTGATGAAAGTGGAGCGTAAAAAAGTCTCCGATTTAAAAGCAAAAGGAGCCGTAACTCTATCTGAAGGCATTACTAATATAGCAGGAGTAGAAAGTGTAACTACAGGTGTTAGCATTGGTAAACCTGTAATAAGAGGATTAAGTAGCAATAGAGTTTTAGTTTATACGCAAGGTGTACGTTTAGAAAATCAGCAATTTGGCAGTGAACATGGTTTGGGTGTGAGTGATGCAGGTATTGAAAGTGTAGAAGTAATAAAAGGCCCAGCTTCTCTACTTTATGGTAGTGATGCTTTGGGTGGTGTGTTGTATTTAAATCCTGAAAAATTTGCATCTCAAAACACAGCTAGCGGTGATGTAAATTTTAACTATTTCTCAAATACTCTAGGCTATTCTACTAATGCAGGTTATAAATCGTCACCTAATAATTTTAAATTTATTTTTAGAGGCAGTCTAGCTGAACATTCAGATTATAAAACTAAAGATTACAGAGTAACTAATACTCGTTTTAGAGAACAAGATTTTAAAGCTGCTGTTGGATATCAAAATACTGTATTTAAAACTGAGTTTAGATACAATATCAATAACTTAAAAACTGGTATCCCAGAAACAATTGGTACTCAATCTACAAATAAGTCGCCATTACTTCCCTTTCAAGAAGTAACCAACCATGTGTTTAGTTCGAAATCTACAGTGTTTTTTGATAACTCAAGCATAAACATTACTGCTGGTTATCTTTATAATGATAGAAAGGAATTTGAAGAATTTACATCTCCTGCATTACGCTTAAAGCTCAAAACCTTCAATTATGATGTTAAATATAATACACCACAACTTGGGAAATTTGAAACTATTGTTGGAATCCAGGGCATGAACCAGAGCAACACTAATCTGGGTCCAGAGCTACTTATTCCTGATGCAATCACCAACGATTTCGGAATTTTAGCAGTTTCTCATATTCATTTTGAAAAAGCCGATTTACAACTTGGAGGAAGATATGATACGAGAACAATCAACATAAAAAATGGCGTAAACAAAAACTATAATAGTTTTAATAGTGCTATAGGCATAAAAACAAATCTTTTAGAAAAACTAACAGCAAGACTAAACTTAGCGTCAGGGTTTAGAGCCCCAAATTTAGCTGAACTCACGTCTAATGGCGTACACGAAGGCACAAATCGTTTTGAAATTGGAAATATAAGCCTCACAGAGGAGCAAAGTTTTCAAACCGATTTAGCTTTAGAATTTAAAAATAAACATCTAGAAGTTTTTGCCAATGCCTTTTATAACAAGGTGAAAGATTATATATTTTTATTACCTAACGGTAACATTATTAATGGTAATAATGTATTCACTTATCTGCAAGACGACGCCAAATTATATGGTGGGGAGTTTGGCTTGCATTTTCATCCACATCCTTTAGATTGGTTGCATATTGAAAGTAGTTTTGAAACTGTTACTGGCAAACAAGATAATGGCGACTATTTGCCATTAATTCCTGCAAATTCGGTTAGTAATGTTTTTAGAGTAGAGTTTAATAATACAACAATTACAAAAGGCTATGCATTTATTAAATTAAAAACTGTGTTTAACCAAAATAAGATTAGTTCTTTTGAAACTAAAACCAGTGGCTATAATTTATTAAGTGTAGGCTTTGGAGGAAAAGTGAAATTTTTAAAGCATGAATTGTCAATTTCTGTATCTGGGAGTAATTTAACAAACAAAAAATATATTAATCATTTATCACGTCTTAAAACAGATGGTATATTTAATATAGGAAGAAACTTTAATGTTAATATAAGTTATACACTTTAAACAACTTAGCCTACTTATTTATTTACTAATTTTTACTTTTAAAAAGATACGTGTATAACCAAGTTAAAGTAAATGTTGGGATTATATCTAAACCTGGTGAAATCTCTTCAATAAAAGCAACAACTCCTGCAATCTTCCCTGTATTTCCTTTTTACATTTTTAATACTAACCAAGCAGAAACTGGAGCCCAAATTATATCTGAAAATTCACCAATTCCTGGAATTATAAAGGACGCATAACCAATTGCGTCAAATACAAGATCTTATAGTAATTTTTTGTGTTTGCCTATTTCATTAAAACTCATCGTAAAAAGTAATGCTTCTAGATTATTAGAAACATATCGGTTTGAATATGTTGCGTTTGGCATCTCAATGCTCCAAATCTTCAATTTACTACTATGTTTATTTATTGCTATCATCTTAATTATTAGCACTATCTGCCAAATGCACTATATTTATTGTTGTGTGTAGGTTATTCTGGTTTTGCTTCACTTCCTGCTAAAATCCCTCCGTCAATTGTTAATTCGCTCCCTGTAATATATTTTGATTCGTCTGTTGATAAATATAATGCGCCAAACGCAACATCAATTGGTTCTCCAAAATGTCCCATAGGAATACCAAGTTCCACAGATTTTATCATTTTTTTACGTTCATCTCCTTTTCCTAACATCATATCCCACATTGGTGTCATTATTGCAGCAGGATGAATGCTATTACACCTAATTCTGTATCCCTTTTCTGCACAATAAAGAGCTACACTTTTAGTGTGATTTCTTACAGATGCTTTACTTGAAGCATATGCAACAGCCATCGGAATACCAACCATTCCACTTCGAGAGGAAATGTTTACAATCGCCCCACCTTTTTCTTTCATTAGTTTAATTGCGTATTTACACCCCAGCATTACACCATTGGAATTGACTTGATGAACCTCTTCCCATGATTTTAAATCAACATTCTCAGCATCAAAAGGACCTTCTGTTTCAAGAAACCCTGTTATTCCTGCATTGTTTATCAAGATATCTAATGTTCCATATTTTTCTGTAATATACTTAGTTAATTCTATCCATTCATTTTCATATTTGACATTCAAATGATGGTATTCGTTTCTGTTTTTTAATTTATTAGAAAGTTCCTTTCCATCTTTGTCTAAAATATCAGTAATTATAATAGTTGCACCTTCATTATGAAATAATTCAGCAATTGCTTTCCCTATTCCTCTAGCAGAACCTGTGATTAGTACAATTTTATTTTTTAATCTTTCTTTCATTTAATTCTCTGTTTTTTTTAAGACTTACACACAACAGGTTTTATGACAACTTCTCACTAATCAATTTTAAAAATTCACTACGCGTTTCCATATTCTTAAAAGAGCCTCTAAAACCTGAAGTTGTGGTTACCGAGTTTTGTTTTTGTACACCACGCATCATCATACACATATGTGAGGCTTCAATAACTACAGCAACGCCTTGCGGTTTTAACGTATCGTTTATACAATCTAAAATTTGTTCTGTTAACCGTTCTTGTATTTGCAAGCGTCTCGCAAATACATCGACAATTCTAGGTATTTTACTCAAACCTACAATTTGACCGTTGGGTATATAGGCAATATGTGCTTTTCCAAAAAAAGGTAGAATATGATGTTCGCAAAGTGAATACAATTCAATATCTTTTACAATTACCATTTCGTTGTAAGACTCTTTAAACATGGCACTTTTTAATATCTCGGTAGCATCTTGATGATATCCTTGGGTTAAAAATTGCATCGCTTTGGCGGCTCGTTCTGGAGTTTTTATCAGTCCTTCGCGAGAAGGATCTTCACCTAAATTATTTATTATTTCTTGATACCGTTCTTTAACATCATCGGTAACATTTATGCAGTATTCTTCAAACCTTTTATATGGCATAACTTATTTTTACTTTAATCTGTCTTTATAATGTTGCTCTAATTTTTTTAACTTCGGATTAATTATAAATTGACAATAACCCTGCTGTGTATTGTTGATATAATAGTCTTGGTGATTATCCTCAGCGTTATAAAACACTTCAAATTTATTAATTTCTGTAACAATAGGAGCATCAAAAACTTTTTCCTTTTCTAATAACGAAACAAATGCTTCGGCTTCGGCTTTTTGATTTTCATCTACATAAAATATTGCAGAACGGTATTGTGTGCCTACATCGTTACCTTGTCTATTAAGCGTTGTTGGATTATGTGTTGCAAAAAATATTTCAAGTAAACTTTTAAAGCTCACTTTACTTTCATCAAAAATAATTTTAGCGGCTTCAGCATGCCCTGTTGTACCATTACAAACTTCGCGATAAGCTGGATTTTTAATAAATCCTCCTGTATATCCTGAAATAACTTGCTCTACGCCTTCTACCCTATCAAATACGGCTTCCGTACACCAAAAGCATCCATTTGCAAATATTGCGGTTTTAATTTTATCAGTCATTGTGCTTATAAAGTTAAACAAAAAAGCTTTGTCTTAAATAACTAGGTTTCCTTACCAATGCATTAACATTTCTAAAATTACTTTTAACGTTTAATTGTGAAAATTATGAGAGTACCTCTTTAGTTTTGTGAAAAATAGCTAATCGACATCAGTGAACACCATATGCGTATTTCCCAAATCATTCTTTTAATTACTCTTTTTGTTTCTTCCACTATTTTTTCTCAAGAAAAGAAAACACTAACCATACAAAAAACAACTATTGCACCAAAGATTGATGGTGTACTAGATGATGAAGCGTGGATTAATGCAGATGAAGCAAAGGACTTTACACAGTTTAGACCTACAATGGGAATCCCTGAAAAGGCACATCAAAAAACCATTGTAAAAATGACTTACGATGATAACGCCATTTATATTGCAGCATACTTACACGATAAACCCGAAGATATCCAACGCCAGTTTACAAATCGAGACAATTTTGGACAGTCCGATTTTTTTGCTGTTATTATTAATTCTAATAATGATGCTCAAAATGATATTGAATTCATTGTACTCAGTTCTGGCACACAAGCAGACGCCGTGTCATCTCCCGAAAATGGTCGGGATTTTGGTTGGAATGCCGTTTGGGATAGTGCCTTAAAAATAGTTGATGATGGATGGATTGTTGAAATGAAGATTCCATATTCTGCATTGCGATTTTCTAATCAAGAAGATGCCACATGGGGATTACAATTTCAACGAGAATTTAGAACCGATAGATCACGATATTCATGGAATCCTATTGATAGAACAAAGGGCAATGTTGGTATATATCATGGCGAATTAAAAGGCTTAAAAAATATTAAACCTCCTGTTAGATTAAGCCTTTACCCTTTTGCATCCACGGTTATTTCTTCTTTTGATGGTGAAACTACTGATGAATATAAACTTGGTTTAGATATTAAATATGGCTTATCAGAAAACTTTACTTTAGATGCGACATTAATCCCCGATTTTAGTCAAGCAGGGTTTGATAATCTCACACTTAATTTAGGACCCTTTGAACAAACATTTTCAGAGCAGCGTCAATTTTTTAAAGAAGGGGTAGATTTATTTAATAAAGGAAATTTGTTTTTCTCAAGACGTGTTGGTAGTGCTCCTACAGGATCTGTAACTTTAGAAGATAACGAAATAGTTACTGACTTTCCAAGAGAAGTAAAAACACTGAATGCCATGAAAGTTTCAGGACGCACAAAAAAAGGCTTAGGCATTGGTTTTTTTAATGCTATTACAGCTAAAACTGAAGCCAATATAAAAAATACGATCACTGAACAAACACGTAAAGAAGTTGTTGAACCTATAGCAAATTATAATATTATTGTAATAGACCAGCAGTTTAACCAAAACTCATCCGTAAGCATTGTAAATACTAATGTTACGAGAGACGGTAGCTTTAGAGATGCAAATGTAA
>JAADHG010000181.1 GCA_013151975.1 Chlorobiota bacterium
CTTAACGATCGTTTTCCACCTCTTCCACCACCATTGCGTTTATTACGAGAAATGGAAATTATAAAGAAGATAAATAGAATTATAAAAAAGATGATTTTACTTATAGGAATTTCATTCGAGTTATTTGATTTACGTGACCCTTGATAGGCTCCTGTTAACACCTCAAAAACAGCATCTACACCTTTATCTAAACCACTATAATAATCACCACGTTTAAATTGAGGAATAATAATGTTTCTTGTAAGCTCTCCTACAATTCCTGCGGTAAGTCTATCTTCAACACCATAACCTGGAGAAATCCATATTTTTCGATCATCTCTAGCCAGTAAAACAAATACGCCATTATCTTCTTTAGCTTGTCCAATACCCCATTTTTGAGCCCATTTTGGTGCTAATAAACCTATATTCTCTCCTTTGGTAGTACTAATAATGGCGACCACAATTTGTGTTGAAGTGGTATCTGAATATTTAATGAGCTTTCGTTCTAAACTTTGCTTTTCTGTGGGAGATAATAAGTTTATATAATCGTAAACACTAGTTTGCTCTTTTGGTATTTCGGGAATGTCAAATTGCCCAAATACAGTATTCGAAAAACAAAAAAAGCAGATTAATAAAGACCCTATAAATTTTAATTTTACCATTTAGCCTTTAGAAATTTCGTTTGATAATTCGTTTGTATCATCTTGCTGCCAAGGAAAGTAAGTTTTTAATTGTGCACCAGCTTCTTTTATGCCTTCAACCAAACCTTGTTTAAAATTTCCAGATTTAAAATGCTGTTGTATGGTGTCACGAGTTGTTTTCCAAAAATTGTCTGCTACTACAGTGTTAATTCCTTCGTCACCATAAATAGCAAAAGTTTTATCGGCAACAGCTACATATATTAATACACCATTGCGAAGTTTTGTGTTATCCATTTTTAAATCATGAAATACTTCCATAGCACGTTTGTAAGCATCAGTTTTTGAAGATTGTTCAACATGAACTCGAATTTCCCCAGAGGTGTTTTTTTCGGCATTTTGAATGGCCTCAATAATATCTTGTTCTTCTTCTGTTGAAAGAAATGTTTCTACCTTAGACATAAGTGCTTTTAATTAAAATCAAACTCTACATCTACAGGCTTTTCTGCTCCAGCTTCTGCGTCAAAATATGGTTTACCTTCAAAATTAAATAATCCTGCTAATAAAGAATTTGGAAACTTTTTCACGTGATTATTATAAGGTTTTATGGCTTCATTATAACGTACTCTGGCTGTTTGAATCGTGTTTTCAGTACTTGTTAATTCATCTTGAAGCTTTAAAAAATTTTGATTCGCTTTCAGTTCGGGATAGCGTTCTACAGTAACTAATAATCGTGATAAAGCACTACTTAATCCGCCTTGTGCTTGATTAAACTGTTGGAGTTGCTCCGGTGTAATATTAGAAGGATCTATAGTGGTTTTGGTAGCTTCGCTACGTGCTTTAATAACCGCTTCTAGAGTGCTTTTTTCAAAATCGGCAGCACCTTTTACGGTATTTACTAAATTACCAATAAGATCGTTTCTACGTTGGTAAGAGGTTTGCACATTTCCCCAAGCTTCACCTACATTTTCATTTAATTCTACAGCAGTATTGTTAAATCCTTTTCCCCAAGAATAAAGGCCAAATACAATTACTGCTACAATAATCCAAGGTATCCATTTTTTCATAATATGTTGTTTTTAATATTGTACTAGATAAGTAGAAAATAGTCCTAAAATGTTACAAATGGTTTTTTATTTTAACCAATTGATTCTTAATTCCTTCTAATTTACTTATAATTTCAAAATTATCTAGCGTTTTTTTCTTTTCTTCTTTGAGGTGTGTTTTTGCACCTTCAAGAGTAAAACCTCTTTCTTTTACAAGGTGGTAAATAAACTTAAGATTTTTTATATCTTCAGGTGTAAACTTTCGATTACCCTTGGCATTCTTTTTTGGTTTAATAGCGTCAAACTCTTTTTCCCAAAAACGAATAAGAGATGTATTCACACCAAAAGCTTTGGCGACTTCGCCAATAGCATAATAACGTTTTTCGGGTAAATTGATATGCATTAATCTAACGATTGATTTTCTAATGATGCTTTTGCCAATAATTCACTAAATTCTTTTGCAGAAAGATTTCCGTAATAGAAGTTTATAGGGTTTATTCTTACCTTGTCTTTAAATATTTCATAATGTAAATGTGGTGCTTCAGAACGTCCTGTACTACCAACAAAACCAATAAGATCACCGCGTTTTACTTTTTGATTTTTCTTTACATTGTACTTATATAAGTGCGCATACAAACTTACATAACCATAACCATGGTCAATTCGTATATGCCTACCATATCCGGTTGAACCTGCATCGGCACGTTTTACTACACCATCTCCAGTAGCATAAATAGGAGTGCCTCTTGGCGCTGTAAAATCCATGCCGTAATGAAATTTTCGAACCTTAGTAAAAGGATCTGTTCTATAGCCATAACCCGAAGCCATTCGGGTTAAATCTACGTTATTTACAGGTTGTATGGCTGGAATTGTAGCTAGAAACTTTTCTTTATTTTCGGCCAAAACAGCAATTTCATCTAGTGACTTTGATTGTACTACAATTTGTTTTAGAATAACATCAATACGTTTATTAGCTTCAACTATGAGTTTTGAATTGTCATAACCTTCAAATTGCTTGTAACGATTAATACCTCCAAACCCCTGACGTCTTTGTTCTTCAGGAATTGGATTAGCTTCAAAATACAATCTGTAAATGGCATTATCACGTTCGGCAATATTTGTCAAAACTATTTCAGCTTCATCCATTTTTTTGTTCAGTAACTCATACTGAAGTTGCATATTTTGTAATTCTCTAACCAGTGATTTTTCTTTTGGAGATTCAAAATATTGACTTGCAATAAAAACAAATATAAAACCAAACAATGCCGATGCTAGTAAAAACATGAATACATACTTAGCTGTTGTTCTTTTTTTTCGCTCTATTTTGCGATAAGAAAGTGTTTCAGAATCGTAATAATATTTTACTTTAGACATAAGTTAAAAAGTTCTATTTTTGCATGATTAACTAGAACGAATCACAAATATATAAATTGTTTCACACTTAAAGCAATTTAAGAGAAGCAAGGTTATCAATAACTGTATATGAAGTCTCAAGATATTCGCAGTAAATTTTTAGAGTTTTTTGAAAATAAAAAGCATGGTATTGTACCTTCTGCTTCAATGGTGGTAAAGGATGATCCCACTTTAATGTTTGTAAATTCTGGAATGGCGCCTTTTAAAGAATTCTTTCTTGGGAATGCAAAACCTAAACATAAAAGATTAGCCGATACTCAAAAATGTTTACGTGTTTCTGGTAAACATAACGATTTAGAAGAAGTTGGGTATGATACCTATCACCACACACTTTTTGAAATGCTTGGCAATTGGAGCTTTGGCGATTACTTTAAAAAAGAAGCTATTGCATGGGCTTGGGAATTGCTTACAGAAGTTTTTGGCATAGATAAAGACATTTTATATGTAACTGTTTTTGAAGGCGATGAGAAAGATGGTATTCCAATGGATGAGGAGGCATATAACTTCTGGAAAGCGAAACTTCCTGAAGATAGAATCCTTATGGGAAACAAAAAGGATAACTTCTGGGAAATGGGAGAGCAAGGACCTTGCGGGCCATGTAGTGAGATTCATGTAGATATTCGCTCAAAAGAAGAGAAAGCAAAAATTGCGGGGAAAGATTTGGTAAATAAAGACCATCCGCACGTCGTTGAAATATGGAATCTGGTATTTATGCAATACAATCGTAAAGCAGATGGTTCACTAGAGAATTTACCAGAAAAGCATATTGACACAGGAATGGGTTTTGAACGCTTGTGTATGGTATTACAAAATGTAAGATCAAATTATGACACTGACGTGTTTACACCAATTATTAGAGAAATTGAAACCATTACTGATACCGAATATGGTAAGGATGAAAAAACAGATATTGCTATTCGTGTTATTTCAGACCATGTGCGTGCCGTTGCATTTTCTATTGCCGACGGACAATTACCCAGTAATACAGGAGCAGGTTATGTAATACGTCGTATTTTAAGACGTGCTATACGTTATGGCTTTACGTTTTTAAACACAAAAGAACCCTTTATTTATAGGCTTATTGAGGTTTTAAGTAAAAAAATGGGAGAAGCATTCCCTGAACTTAAAGCGCAAAAACAGCTTATAGAAAATGTTATAAAAGAAGAAGAAGCGTCTTTCCTTCGCACATTAGATCAAGGGTTATTATTGCTTGATAGAATTATAGAAAGCACAAAAGGAGGGCAAATTTCAGGTAAAAAAGCATTTGAGTTATATGATACGTATGGCTTCCCGATAGATTTAACCGCCTTAATTTTAAATGAAAAAGGATTAAGTTTAGACGAAAAAGGCTTTAATGAAGAATTAGAAAAACAAAAAAATCGCTCTCGTGCAGCTAGCGAAATGACAACTGACGACTGGACGATTTTAGTTGATGATGCTGAACAAGAATTTGTGGGTTATGATACACTTGAGACCAACGTTAAATTAACACGATATAGAAAAATAGTATCAAAAAAAGATGGTGAAATGTATCAGTTGGTGTTTAATTTAACACCATTTTATGCTGAAGGCGGAGGACAAGTTGGAGATAAAGGTTACTTAGAAGATGTTCATGGTGATGTGGTTTATATTTTAGACACAAAAAAAGAGAATAATGTTATTATTCATTTTGCTAAAAATTTACCTAAGCATTTAAACGAAACATTTAAAGCAGTTGTAGATGCTAAACAGCGCTATAGAACAGCTTGTAATCATACAGCCACACATTTGTTACACCAAGCTTTAAGAGAAGTTTTAGGAGACCATGTTGAGCAAAAAGGAAGTGCTGTACATTCTAAATACTTGCGTTTCGACTTTTCACATTTTGCTAAACTTACAACTGAAGAGTTACGAGATATAGAAAATTTTGTAAATGCTAGAATAGATGGAAAGTTACCGTTAGAAGAACGTAGAAATGTACCCATGGAGCAAGCTATTAAAGAAGGTGCTGTAGCTTTATTTGGAGAAAAATATGGCGATGCAGTACGAACGATTAGATTTGGACAATCTATGGAGCTTTGTGGGGGAACACATGTACAAAATACAGCTGATATATGGCATTTTAAAATAAAATCTGAAAGTGCAATTGCGGCTGGAATACGTCGTATTGAAGCTATTACAAATGATGCTGTTAAAGAATTTTATTTTGAAAACAACAGAGTTCTTTTTGAAATTAAAGACTTACTTAATAATGCTAAGAATCCTGTTAAAGCCGTTTCAGAATTACAAAACGAAAATTCCAAGCTAAAGAAACAGATTGATGGTCTTTTAAAAGAAAAAGCTAAGAACTTAAAAGGAGATTTAAAAAATGAACTGCAAGATATTAATGGAGTTCAGTTTTTAGCAAAGAAAGTAGATTTAGATGCTTCGGGAATTAAAGATTTGGCTTTTGAGGTAAGGAATTTAATAACTTGTTTTTGCTATTTGCAACCAATCAAAATGGGAAAGCCATGTTGTCGTGTTATATTTCTAAAGAGTTAGTTGCTAGTAAAGGATTAGATGCAGGAAAAGTTGTTAGAGAATTAGGAAAGCTAATTCAAGGCGGAGGCGGAGGGCAGCCATTTTTTGCAACTGCCGGCGGAAAACATCCTGAGGGGATTGAAGATGCTTTGGTAGCTGCAAAAAAATATATTGATTAAGATTTTGGAACTTCAAACCAAAATACCACTTCAAGCACAACGGTATAATCAAATAGATTTATAATTCTAACATATTTTTAATTGGCTCATGTTTTGTAGAAAATATGAGTAATAAGCTAGACTATTTCAAATTCCAAAACACCTGTAATCCTTTTGGAATTTTATTTCACACAAAAGCTATTGAAACATTTATTACAAATACAATAAACGAAAAGAAATATTCAGAAAAAGATGTTTTTTTTCATGATGAACGTTGGCATTGTTTTGAGGCACATTCTAAATTAAGTAACCCTTCAAAAGATATTTTATTGGAAGAGTTAAACAAACAGACTCGCTCGACAACGCATCAACTAAGTACTGCTACACATGTTGTTATAACTTTAGGAACATCATGGGTGTATAGATTTATTGAAGATGATAAAATTGTAGCGAATTGCCACAAAGTACCTCAGAAACAGTTTTTAAAAGAGTTGCTATCTGTAGACGAGGTTGTAAACAGTTTACAAGCAATTCTTGTGTTGCTTAAACAAGTAAATCCTAAAGTATCAGTCATTTTTACAGTATCTCCAATTCGTCATATTAAAGATGGCTTTGTTGAGAATAATTTGAGTAAATCACATCTTATCTCAGGTATTCATCAGGTAATTAATGAAAGAGAAAATACCTATTATTTTCCTTCCTACGAGATTATGATGGACGAACTTCGGGATTATCGTTTTTATGCTAAAGATATGATTCATCCAAGTGAAATGGCTATTAACTACATTTGGGAGAAGTTTCAACAGATTTGGTTAGCTTCAGAAGCTTCAACTACAATGGATGAGGTTGATAAAATTCAAAAGAGATTATTGCATAAACCTTTCAATCCAAACTCTAAATCTCATCAACAATTTCTTCAGGATTTAGAGGAAAAGAAATCTATGCTTCAATTACAATTTCCTTATATCCAATTTTAAAAGTAGTTAACGGTCTTTTAGTAAAGTCTTGGCTCTAATATCTTTCAGCGAAGTGGTCTAGGGTCTTTTTTAAAATATACGTAATTCATCGTATTGATTTCATTTTCTTATGGTTGTAGTTTGGTGCTTTACTAATTCTAAACAATTCAACAATGAAAAATTTTAAATCTACTATGTTATTGGTAATAAGTTTTTTATTATCCATATCATTCAATGCGCAAAGCATTGATACTCCAGAGCATCAATACACATTTAATGGTCAGGTTAAATGGATGTTATTAACAGATACAGGAACATTACTAGCCTCTACAGGAGAAGCTTTAATTGGGATAAAACCAAACTCTAAAGAAGTTGCATTTAAAATAGACAGATTAAAGAAAGTAAAGGAAGAAAACTTAGAGTTTGTTCCAGGAACGCCATACTTAATAATTAAACCCAAAGGTATGATGACGCATACTTCGGTTGTCGATTTAATGAATGGGAAGATGGTATTTGATTCTAAAGCTGAAAATTGGAAAAATGGAGTGACTAGTCGCCACTTTATTAGTCCGGAAATGAAGTTTGTAGTGAACGGAATGCACAAGGAAGAAGGCTTAGGACAATACAAAGTAGGTGTTGGGTTATATGATATGTTAACAGGAGAATTGATGCGTATTTTTGAACGAAAAGGATCAAATTTAATGAGTGGCATGCCAGATATAATGGGAGACGATATTGTTATTCCTGGTATTAAAAACATTACGTGTTATTCAATCAGTTCAGGAGTTGTTAAATGGACTGCCGATGTAAAAAATGCTACAAGAATTGTTACTAATGAAGATACTAAAGAAATTTATGCCTTTAGAACTAAAGGAAGTAATACCGTTGTATATAAAGTAAATGCCAATAATGGCAACGTAATGTGGCCAGAAGGAAACAAACTTAAAGGAGTAATATCTCGAATTAATTTCACAAATCATGGTTTAGCCATTGTTACTAATATTTTAAGTAGTGGAAAAAAAGGTTTGGCTGGAAAAATTGGCAATAAATTAAAAGGTTCTGGTCAGTCTAAAGTTTATCTTTTAGATTTAAATAATGGGGTAGATTTATGGGAGAAATCGCCTAAAACAAAAGGAATTATAAGTCATTTTTATATTGAAGATGATGGTATTTTGTTTGGTGTGTCTTCTGGAGGAATAAACAAAGTTGGTTTTGATGGCACGCCTTTATGGAAAAAACCTTTAAAAACAGGTTCTGGAATTCAAATCATGGCAAGAGTTGATAAGGGAGTGTTATATATCTCGCAGAGTGATACAGATATTATTGATATGAACACAGGAGAATCAGTATTTGGAAAGGCAGTGAAGTATAAAAATTCAAAGGCTGTTACATCAGCTTACGATGAGAATAGAGACCGGTTTTTAGTATCTTGTAAAGACGGTATTTATGAAATTGATGGTACGAATGGTGAATACGGGTTACTGACAAAAGACACAGGTTTTGAAGGGAAAGAAAACCCTACAAGTATGAGTGTTAGAGAAACGGGTATTTTATTAAGTTCAGATCAAAACTTAACAATGCTTGACTTTAATGGAGATCAAAAATGGCATACCTATTATAAAGCGCCAGGAATAAGTACATTTGGTAAAGTATTTATGGCAGCTTTAGCTGTGTCTTCTATGGCTATGGCAAGTGCATCTGCATATCAAGCAGGTGCCAATAAGGTGGCCTTAGGTTCGTATCATTCTGAAACTAGACGTATGGAAAATTATCAAGAAGGATTTTCTAATATAGCAGCTGCATCGTTTAAGGAACTTGGAAAAAGGTTTAAAGCCACAAAGGCAACAGAAAACTCAGCATTTATACTTACTAAACTAAGTGCAGGTGTTGGTTTGGTTAAAGTAGATAAGGATTCTGGCGGAAAAGTTAGCGAGATAATTTTAAAAGATAAAAAACCAATGTATGAGGTAGATGATATAGAAGGTATCTTATACTTTAAATCTAAAGGAAATACTATAAGTGCATACAATCTTAAAAGATAAAGAAGTTCTTAATTGAAACCTAATCTTTTTACAAGAAAACTAAAAATTAATTTATAAAAGATTAAAGTTTTTTTAGCAAAAACAATAGCGATACGCTTTGTCTTTTTTAATTGCTTCTTATCGAAAAAAAATATTTTAGAACATAAAAAACCATATCTTAGAATTGCTATTAATCAATTTTTTTAAAAAGGCGTCAGGTGTATTATTCTGTTTTTTCGGGAGGTTACTGATGCTTTTTTTGTTTCCAAAAGTTAAGTCATTAATACTTATTTGTTTAAGCATATTTTTCTTCTTTAATACGTTTACTGTTTTTGCAAATTTGAAATCTGATAATTTAGGTATAGAGCAAATTTTCAATTTAAAGGTAAAATCAATTTCCATTGTAAAAACTACAAGCTCAAATAATATAAAAGAGAATGATATTTTGATTCGTATAAAACGTGCTGAAGAAAACGTACGTTATCAAAATTCAAATTTAGAAGCTTTTCAAGTTATTGCAGTACTTCTAATAATTAGTTTGTCCTTTTTTATTATCATTAGATTTAAGAATATTAAAAAGCAACATCTAGTTAAAGAAAAAAAGTTTAAAACCAAATTAATTAAATTAAAAATTAAAAACCGTTTGCAAGAGCGACAGTTGTTAATTTCTAAAAGTTTGCACCAAAGTCTTAATGAACGCTTTGCTTTTTTATTGACTTCTTTTAAAAATATTGGTACAACATTTGAAATTAAAGACACAGCCTTTAAAAATGAAATAAATAATATTAATGTGTTTGTAGAATATACATATTTAGAGTTCCAATATTCAGTAAAGACAATTAATAAACTAGAAACTTTTTAAGTTCGATAAATTAAAATTAGTATCTTCAAACAGCAATTATACTAACAACCATTTTTTATGAAAAACCTTTTGTTCTTGTTGTTTATTTTTTCAGCATCTTTTATTCAATCTCAAACCAAGGCAAGTATTAAATTAGATAGTTTATTGCAAATTTCTAAAACTCAAGAAGATGTTTCTTTAATTAGTACTTTAAATGAAATCTCTTGGGAATTTAAAAACTCTAATATAGATAGTGCTCTTTTTTATGCTAGAAAATCTATCGATATTTCTAAGCGGATAGATAATAAAAAAGCAATTGCATCTTCGTATAATAGTTTGGCAAATTGTTTTGATGGTCTTGGTGTTTTGGATAGTGCACAGATATATCATCAAAAAAGCTTAGATATAAAACTTCAAATTGGGCATGTGGTAGGAGCTGCCGATTCGTATAACAATTTGGGGATTGTTTACGATTTAAAAGGAGATTTTCAGAAGGCTTTAGAAAATTATTTTAAAGCCTTAAAAATTTATGAATCACAAGAGGTAGAATTTGGTAAAGTCCCAATGGTATTGGGGAATATAGGTATTGTCTATAAAAAGCAAAAGGAATATGATAAAGTTTTAAATTACTATAAAAGAGCTTTAAAAATATACGAGGATAACAATTACGATTTTGGTATTGTTGTTACAAAAGGAAATATTGGTTCTGTACTGTTAAATGTAAAGGAGTTTGAAAATTCTATTAAATACTCTAATGAAGCAAAAGAATTATATGCTCAAATGGGATATAATAGATACGTGCCTTATATGATAAATAATATAGCGATTGCTAAAGACAGTTTGAAAGACTATAAACAATCACAACTGCTATATAAGGAAGCCATAGCTCTTTTTAGAAAGGATCAAAATTTATACGAATTAACCTATGCACAAATAGGTTTAGCAAAAAGTTATGCTAAAGAACACAAGTTTAAAGAGGCCTCAAACGGAGTCAAAAATGCTTTAAAAATTATTAAAGAAAAAGGGTTTAAAGAATTTGAAATAGATGCCTATAAGTTACTGGCTAGTGTTGAAGAGCAACTTGGGGATTATAAACAAGCCTATTATTATTTTGAAAAATATGCCATAGGCAAGGATAGTTTGTTTGAAGAGAATAAAACCAAAACTATTTTTGAATTAGAGACCAAGTACGAAACCGAGAAAAAAGAAAAAGAAATTTTATTACAACGTGCTGATCTCGCCGAGAAAGAGCTAAGTCTTAGTAAAAAAAATATCCAAATTCTTGGTTTAGGTGTTTTGGCTGTAATTTTAATTCTTTTAGGATATTTATTTTACAATCAACAAAAAATAAAGAACAAACAACTACAAAAAGAAAATGAACTTAAAGATGCTTTAGTGAAAATTGAAACTCAAAACCATTTACAAGAGCAACGTTTGAGAATATCACGTGATTTACACGATAATATTGGCGCTCAACTTACATTCATAATATCTTCAATAGATAATTTAAAATATGGCTTTAAAATAACCAATGACAAGTTAAATAGTAAGCTCGTTGGGATCAGTCAATTTACCAAAGACACTATTTATGAGTTGCGCGATACCATTTGGGCAATGAATAAAAGTGAAATCACCTTTGAAGATCTTAAAGCACGCATTACTAATTTTATTGATAAGGCAAATACAACATCAATTAATACCGTATTTGAATTTACTTGTGAAGCTAATATTGATACAGAAAAAACGTTTACTTCAGTTGAAGGGATGAATATTTATAGAATCATTCAAGAAGCTGTAAATAATGCTCTAAAATACGCCGAAGCATCAAAAATAAGTATGGATATTACCAAAGCTGATGGAAACATAAAAATTCAAATTTCTGATAATGGAAAAGGGTTTGATGAAAATGAAATAGAGTATGGTAACGGTATTAATAATATGAAGAAGCGCGCTCAAGATATTGGAGCAGAAATTGTAATTAAGTCCTCTAAGAACAGAGGCACTTCAATAGTTTTAAACTTTAAAAATTAATAATGAACATTAAAATAGCTATAGTAGACGATAATTCATTTTTAATAAAAGCAGTAAAAGAGAAGCTGTCTTTTTTTGAAGATTTGCATGTTAAGTTTTCAGCTGTGCATGGGTCGGATTTGTTAGTTAAATTAGAGGATAATCACAATATTGATTTAATATTAATGGATATTGAAATGCCAATTTTAAATGGTATTGAAACTACAGAAATTGTAAAACAAAAGTATCCACATATTAAAATCATTATGCTCACAGTATTTGATAATGACGAAAATATTTTCAATG
>JAADHG010000217.1 GCA_013151975.1 Chlorobiota bacterium
ATTGTCAACTCTGTATCTCTAATTTTCATACCTGACAGTTTTCCGTTTTTATCAATTACAAAAAAAGCTGCTACCTGTTTTGGTTCTGAAATATCTAAAGCATTAGCGATACTTGAGTTGAACTCTTGTTTTATAAATTTTACGATACTTTCTTTAAAACATTTTTTTGTTCCCTCTTCAGAAAGCCCTTCACAACCATTATAAATAGGGGCATATTCTACATCTTTTAATACAATCGTGCCATCAAAACCACGACTACCAAAGCTGTCATCCTGAGAAACAAGACTGGCTAAACTCTTTAATGCTAGTTCTTCTTCTTCACTAACATTTCCTTGTATCATTATTTGTTGCTGAACAGCTTTGACTCTCTTTATCAATTCACTTTCTGGTTTTTTAGAAGATTGTGATTCCTGACCGCAGGAAACACTAAGTAGCATTAAAAAAATAATTGAACAATAGATTAAAGGTTGGTTGAAATTTTCTATTTTAAAATTTAGTAAATGCTTCATAATTTATTTTTTAGTTAGATAAAACTACTTGCAACCAACAATTATGCCATGATAGATAACTGTTATTTTTTAATTTGTTCCCAGTCCTTTCGTAAATCTGAAGATAGAATACCTGAACCATCATGTTTCCAACCAGGAGGTTTAATAAAATATAAAAAGCGTTTATACAGATTGGTTTTACTTGTAAAAACATCTTTAAGCATAGCAACCCATTCGTGAAAAGCGACGTAAAGCGGATTAAAACTATCTATATTTTTAGTGAGTCCGTAAACAGGTTTTTCAACTTCGGGTTCAAACGTTCCAAATAGTTTATCCCAAATAATAAAAATACCGGCATGATTGCGGTCTAGATACTGTGGATTCGTAGCATGATGGACACGATGGTGTGAAGGGGTGTTAAAAACAGCTTCAAACCACTTAGGGAGTTTATCAATTGTTTCGGTATGAATCCAAAATTGATATAATAAGCTGATAGACATTTGCGTGAGAATCATAACGGGATGAAATCCTATTAAAGGCAACCACAACCAAAAGACGAATGACATAAAACTGCCCGTCCACGTTTGACGTAAAGCGGTGCTTAGATTATAATGTTGAGATGAATGGTGTATGATATGAGAAGCCCAAAAAAAACGATTTTCATGACTGATGCGGTGAAACCAATAATAGGTAAAATCTTCGGCAAAAAGAATTAACAGCCAACTCCACCATGTAAAAGGAATGGTAAACAACCTAAATTGATACATATAAACAAGTGCTCCTAAAACCAATCCTTTGGCAATAATATTAACAGCAACGTTACCTAACCCCATACTAATAGAGGTAACCGCATCTTTAAATAGATAGGTTTTTAATTTCATTTTGTTAGAAATAAGCACTTCTATAGCAATTAAAGCTACAAAAACGGGAATAGCATAATAAATAAGATTGGGTATGTGAGGTATCTGCATAAGAATCAATTTTAAAGGAATAAATGTACTCATTTTTTAAATATTAAAAATGTCAAATAATTGAGACTTAAAAACGTCAGAAATAAATAATAAAAAGTGTATATTTGCACGCTCAAATTAATAACAAAAAAATAATAATTTATGAATCATTACGAAACTGTTTTCATTTTGAATCCCGTTTTATCTGAATCACAGATAAAGGAAACAGTAAAAAAGTTTGAAGATTACTTGGTTTCTAAAGGTGCCGAAATGATTTGGAAAGAGAATTGGGGCTTAAAAAAATTAGCTTACACAATTCAAAAGAAAAAAACTGGCTTTTATCATTTATTTGATTACAAAGTAGCTGGAGAATTAGTCGCTCCTTTCGAGTTAGAATTTAGAAGAGACGATAGCGTTATGCGCTACCTAACTGTACGTTTAGATAAACACGCTGAGGCGTGGGCAGAAAAGCGTCGCGAACGCAATAAACAATCTAAAAATTAAGCCATGGCAAATTTAGAACAACAAGCAAAAGGAGGTAGCAAAGCAGATATTAGATATCTAACACCTCTTGATATTGAAACAAAACAAAAAGTAAAATATTGTCGATTTACCAAAAACGGTATAAAATATATTGATTATAAAGATGGCGATTTTTTAATGTATTTAGTAAACGAGCAAGGTAAAATTTTACCACGTCGTTTAACAGGTACAACTTTAAAATACCAACGCAAAGTGGCTCAAGCTATTAAAAGAGCACGTCATTTAGCTTTAATGCCTTATGTAGGCGATATGTTAAAATAATTTTTAAAACTTAAATAATATGGAACTTATATTAAAAAAAGACGTAGAGAATTTGGGTTTTAAAGATGACCTAATTAAGGTTAAAAATGGTTACGGACGTAATTATTTAATTCCAAAAGGATTTGCTATTTTAGCAACAGTATCTGCTAAAAAAGTATTAGCCGAGACGCTTAAGCAACGTGCTTTTAAAGAAGCTAAGTTGATAAAAGATGCCAATAAAATTGCAGAAGCATTAGGGGCATTAGAAATTAAGATAGCTGCTAAAGCAGGAACAGGTACTAAATTATTTGGCTCTATTAACAATGCCAATCTTGCCGAAGCTTTAGAAACAGCTGGTCAAAGTATCGATAAAAAATATATTAGTGTTTTAGGAGGTACTATTAAACGACTAGGAAAAAGTCAAGCCAAAATAAGATTACACAGAGAAGTTATTATTGACTTGGACTTTGAAGTTGTTGCTGAAAAGTAATTAACAACTGTGTTTATAACTTTTAAAAACCGCCTTAAAACGCGGTTTTTTTTTGCTTATTTTTGATAAAATAATCTTAAAATAATTAATAAATGAAAAAATTTTATCTTTTCGCAGTGCTGTCATTTGGCATTGCTACAAGTTCTTTTGCTCAAGTAACCACAGCCTCTGTGAGAGGTACGGTTACAGATGAGTTAGGCGAAGCCCTACCAGGAGCCAGTATCGTTGCAGTTCATGTGCCTTCAGGCACCAAGTATGGAACTGTTACTCAGTTTAATGGTAGTTTTAATATTCCTAATATGCGTATTGGTGGCCCTTATACTATTACCGTAACCTATGTAGGTTTTAAAGGACAGACAGATAATGGAATTAACCTTCAAATAGGTGAAAAATTAAAACTTAATTATTCATTAAAAGAAGAAGCTTCAAAATTGCAAGAAGTTGTAATTAATGCCTCTGGTAAAAATGCTGTTATTAACAGTGGTAGAACAGGTTTATCTACCAATATTAGTAGCAAACAGATTAGTGCTTTACCAACTATCTCAAGATCTATAAACGATTTTACACGTTTAACACCTTCTTCAGACGGTAATTCTTTTGCAGGGGGGAATAATAAAATGAATAATCTAACTTTAGATGGTTCTATTTTTAACAATCCGTTTGGTTTAGATGGCGGTACACCAGGTAGTCAAACCAATGCACAACCTATTTCTTTAGATGCCATTGATCAAATTCAAGTTGATATTGCGCCTTTCGATGTTACTTCATCAGGATTTACAGGTGCCTCAATTAATGCTGTTACAAAATCGGGAACAAACGAATTACACGGAAGTATCTTTGGCTTCTTTAGAAACCAAGATTTAACAGGAAGTAAAGTTGCCGGAACTGATATTTTTAAAGGAAAATTGAGTCATACACAAGCTGGTTTTAGTATTGGGGGACCCATCATTAAAAATAAATTATTTTTCTTTGCCAATGCAGAGTTAGAACGTAGAGACGATTTAGTAAGTGGTTTTAGAGCTAACAATGGCGGCGAAACAGTTGGTAACGGTGTATCGAGAGTGCTTAAATCAGATTTAGATGCCGTTTCTTCAGCTTTAGCGGCAATAGGTTATGATACAGGAGGATATGAAAATTTATTACATGCAACGGATAATGAAAAATTTATAGTTAAATTAGACTGGAATATAAATAAAAACCACTCTTTAACAGCTACATACAATGCTTTAGATGCCCGTAGAGATAAACCTGCACATCCAACAGCATTCTTCTTTAGAGGTCCCAATCAAAACACATTACAGTTTGAAAATTCTAGTTATACAATAAATAACAAGATTCAGTCGGCTTTGGTTGAATTAAAATCAAGATTTGGAAATAAATATTCTAATAATTTACAAGCTGGTTATACACATTTTGACGATTTTAGGACACCATTTTCTACACCAGCACCTTCTATTACGATATTGAAAGATGGATCTCCATATATTATTGCTGGTCACGAACCTTTCTCAATTCATAATAAATTAGATCAAAAAGTTTTACAATTTACAGACAATTTTAAAATATATGCAGGTAGTCATACTGTTACTTTAGGGTTTGCTTTTGAGAAATTCATGTTCGATAATTCATTTAATTTAGGTACTTATGGCGCTAGAGGTGTATTTTTCCCAACGGCAGGTTCTGTTGCAGACTTCTTAGCATTAGCCGCAGATCCAACACAATTAAAAGCCGATTTTGCAGCTGCTCAAGCTGCATTTGATGCAGATAATTGGGCTTTAGCTGAAACAAATGTCGGTCAAATTGCTGTGTATTTCCAAGATGAATGGGCTATAAACGAAAATTTTACATTGACTTATGGTGTACGTGTTGATAGACCTGAGTATTTTGATACAAAAGCTAAAATACAAGAAAATATTGACAGAAGTTGTTGCTACGACCCATCTATTCCATACTTTGACACTAATGGAGATCCTGCCTTTTATGACAGTACAAATTTACCAAGTGAAAGTTGGTTGGTATCACCACGTTTAGGTTTTAACTGGGATATGAAAGGAGACAATACACAACAATTACGTGGTGGTTTAGGTATTTTTACTGGCCGTTTACCTTTTGTTTGGATAGGTAATCAAGTGCAAAATGTAAATTCATTTTTTTACACAGTTGTCGATCCTAAATTTAATTTTCCACAGGTGCTTAGAACAAGTTTGGGTTATGATAGAAAATTTGAAAATGGTTTAACAGCTACTTTTGATGTTATGTATTCTAAAAATATAGATGCTATATTTGCTAATAACATTGGCTTAGGAAAACCATCTGGAACAGTTGTAGGCGTAGGATCTAGACCTAGATATTTACCTGGAGATATTACTAATAACGCTTGGTCTATTGTAAATACCAATGTAGGAAGTGTCTTTAATTTCTCTACACAACTTAAAAAGAGTTTTGAAAACGGTTACAATGTAAGTTTAGCATACGACTTTTTGGATGCTAGAGATGCAACATCTCCAACACAAGAAATTACAAATGCAACCTTTAATTCTAATCCTGCCATTGGAAACCCAAATACAGCGGTTGCCAATGCTTCACATTTTGGTCATAAACACCGCTTTGTCGGCTCTGCTACTAAAACATTTAAGTATGGACATGACAAGTGGTCAACTTCTTTAGCTACATTCTTTGAATACACAGAAACAGGACGCTTTAGCTATGTTTATGGTGGCGATATAAATGGAGACGGATCGTCTTCAAACGATTTAATTTATATTCCAACAACAGGAGATATTGCCAGTATGAATTTTTCTGGTACAACAGCTCAACAAAGTTCTCAAAGAACTGCTTTAGAATCTTTTATTAGACAAGATGATTATTTAAATGCACGTAGAGGTACATTTGCTGGTAGAAATGCAAATTTATCACCTTGGTTTTCAAGTTGGGATGTTAGAATTGCGCAAAATTATAATTTGAACGATTCAGGTCAGAAAGTACAATTTACAATGGATATTTTAAACTTTGGTAATTTACTCAGTTCTAATTGGGGTTTAAGAAAAATTCCTGTAAACACACAACCTATTGGTGTTTCTGTAGATGTTGCGGGTGTGCCAACTTACACTTTCGATACTACTCAAGTATCTACATTTACTAACGATTTAGATTTGCGTTCTAGATGGCAAATTCAATTTGGTTTACGTTATATATTCTAAACCGAATTAATTCTTTTATTAAACCGCTAATTCTAGTTTGAATTAGCGGTTTTTTTTATCTTTGGACTAATGAAGTACACCTTGTTAAGCAAAGAACAATTAGAAGCTTTAAGCGAAGATTTTGCTAAATTTTTAGCTACTCAGCAGATTGATGTAAAAGAATGGAATACTATAAAATCTGATAAACCTAAAGTAGCCCAAGAAGAACTCG
>JAADHG010000306.1 GCA_013151975.1 Chlorobiota bacterium
TGTACAACCGTAATATAAGCACTTAAACTATTAATAACCATTTCGCTTGCTGAAGCCGACCTTCCTGAAGTTAGAACATATACTTTGTTAAGGTTTAAGCTGTTAAGTGGACTGCTATTTACACTATTAGTAAAATTAAAGACCGAATTATTAGATTGTAAATCACTATTGTATTGAAGTTTAGCAAATATTTGCCCATTAAACTGCCCAGTAATCATACTTCCTAATAATGAGGCTGTATTTACAGACCCACCAGGATTATATCGTAAATCTAAAACCAAATTCTGAACATTGTTAGTCGCAAAATCACCAAAAGCTGCATTAAGTTGATTATCAAAATTTGAAGTAAAACCATTGTACATTAAATAACCAACATTTTCACCACCAACAGTAAAAATATTTGTTTTAAATACAGGATTTTCAGTATATGGTACTTTATTTAGTGTAACACTTTCGGTTCCAGGATCTATAGTGTCATCAGTAGTGTCTGTTGGAGTCCCATTATCATTAAACGTTCCAAGGTTTATTGTGTAAGAGTCTTGATTTAAAAGACTAGAAAAATTACTTTCAGTAAGTGGTGTACCATCAATTGCATAAAATATATCGCCGCGCTTCAGATTATTATTGTCGGCTTCGCTATTTGGAAGTATTAATCGTACAACTCCAAAAACTTTAGTAGTACTATTCGGGACAAAAAATAGACCAAACTCCATACCATTGTTTGTAGTTACACCACTAAATAACTGTTCTAAGGCAATATAATCGTCAACAATCCAGCTAAATCTATCAACAGTTTCTCTAAGATAAATTAAGCTTTCAAATAATTCTTCAGGTGTAGAGAATGAGTTTAAGTAATCAGCATATTCTCCGTTGCTCGAAAATCTATCGTTGGCAAGGTTTGGAATGTTGTCTTTGTAGAGATATACAGCATTCATGCCTTTCCATACAAAGTCGTTTATTTCATTGGCAGAAACGGCATTATCATCACCATCATTAAAACAACTATATATAAGTCCTAATAGCATAAATGCTAAAAGAATATTTAATTTAAATTTCATAGCTTTCATTTTTATTTTCTTTTTTTAAACTCTAAAGTTACTTACAATATTGTAGAATAAAAAAATAAATTACAGCTCAAGTTTAATTGTTATTATCGTAAAAGCGGGAATCTTTTACATAGCTAGATTAATCATGATATATTTGTGAGAGATAAAAATTTACAATTAGTTGTAACAAAATTGATATTGCATCGTCGTAATATCAAATAGCAATAATAAAGCTATTAACCAACCATAAATTGAAAATGACACAGGCTGAGTTTTTAAACATTGTAATGCCTTTTAAAGATAAAGTATTTCGTTTGGCAAAACGATTGCTAGTTTCGCAAGAAGAAGCTGAAGATGCTACGCAGGAGATTTTGATGAAATTGTGGAATAATAAAACAAAGATTGCCGACTATAAAAATGTTGAAGCATTTTCAATGACCATGACAAAGAATTTTTGTCTTGATAAATTAAAATCGAAACATGCACAGAATTTAAAAATAGTGCACAGTAATTATCAAGATAAAAATGTGTCGCTACAGAAACAAGTAGAGTTGAATGATAGTTTGGATTGGGTTTCGAAAATAATGCAAGAATTACCAGAGCAACAAAAAATAATATTACAACTTAGAGATATAGAACAATATGACTTTAATGAAATTTCGAAAATGCTAGACATGAATGAAACAGCAATTAGAGTAGCCTTATCAAGAGGAAGAAAAACATTAAGAGAAAAATTAACTAAAACACATAATTATGGTGTTAAATAGCATAGAAAAATTATTAGAAAAGTACGACAACGGAGAAACTACTTTACAAGAAGAGCAGCAGTTAAAAGACTATTTTTCGCAAGAAACTGTAGCGCCACATTTGGAAGTTTATAAATCTATGTTTCAGTATTTTTTGCAAACCCACGAAGAACGGTTTACTAAAGACGTTCCATTAAAACCTAGAAAGACAAATACTTTGTACAAATGGATTTCGGTTGCAGCAATAGCAGTTCTTATGTTTGGGATTTACACTCAGGTTGGTAATCAACCACAAACTAGAACGTTGGCTAGTTTATCTCCAACAGAGCGTGAAGCTTACGATAAAACAATGGAAGTATTTAATTTGGTATCATCAAAACTTAATGAAGGTAGCGAAAACATGAATACGTTAAGCCTAGTGTCTTCAAATTTTGATAAAGGCGCAGATAACATTGCTTACATCAGTGAATTTTCAAGAGCAACAAATAAATTTTTAAAAACGAATTAGTAGAATTATAAAAACAAGTAAACATGAAAAATTTAGTATTAATAATAGCAATTGTAATAGCACCTGTAATGTCTTATGGACAAGGCTTATTTGATAAATATGAAGATATGGATGGGGTATCATCCTTTGTTGTAAATCAAAAAATGTTCTCAATGTTAGCAAGCATTGATATAGACCTTGACGACCCTGAGGCTGCAGCATTATTAGATGCGGCTAAGAAAATTAAAAATGTAAAGGTATTAACTACTGGAGATAAAGCAATTTCTGCAAAGATGAGTGCAGATGTTGATAAGTATATTAGAAACTCAAGCCTGGAAGAATTAATGCGCTTTAAAGATGGCGACCAAACGGTAAAGTTTTATGTTAGAGAAGGCTCTAATGAGAACTATGTAAAAGAATTATTAATGTTCGTTAATGGTTTGAAAGAACTTACAAAAGGCGAAAATATTACTATAAATGGTAAAAAGCGCGAGATTGAAACCGTAATTGTTTCTATAGTAGGAGATATTGATCTTAGAGAGATTTCTAAAATTACTAATAAAATGAATATCCCTGGAGGTAAACACTTAGAAAAAGCAGGAGATAAGAAAAACTAATAAAAGGAAAATTACCATCATGTGTACATCAATCAAAAATAGTGTAATGTCACTCTTCATAGTCGCAGTTTTAACGAGCTGTGAATATGGAGAGACTTTACAAGGATATTATGTGGCAAATCAGGAATCACCAAATTTTATTTCGGTAGATATACCTACAAGTTTTGTGAATTTAGATAATGTAGAATTAACTAAAGATCAAAAAGAGGCCTATGATTCTGTAGATAAGCTTAATATGCTTGCCTATACTTTAACCGATGATAATGAAGCAGAGTATAAAGCAGAATTAGCAAAGGTACAAGCCATATTAAAAGACGAACGTTATGAAGAGCTTTTTAGAGGGAATACGACGTATGGTAAAGTTATAGTAAAATATATTGGTACAGACACAACTATAGACGAACTTATTATTTTTGGAAGTGCTAAAGATAAAGGCTTTGCCATAGTAAGAGTGTTAGGCGACAATATGGAGCCTGCAAAAATAATGAAGTTGGGAAATGTTGTAGATTCTATGACTACTGATGAAAATAATGTAAAAGAGTTTATGAATTTCTTTAAATAAATGGTAACAAGTTTAATTACTAATCACAATTAAATTTGGAATGTTAATGTGAAAAAATCTGTCAATCCCGATAGCTATCGTGAGGCAGATTTTTTTTTGTCATCCTCTTTAGATTTTACGAGAATCATATGGACTACAATTACAATAAATCCTAAAAACAAAATCATCATTACAATAAAATTATCTAATAGCTGTAAAAGACCAGCTATAAAGAAAAATGCTACCAAAAGTGCTGTAGCCAATAATGTAGATTTGTCATTCATTATATACCAGTATAATTACTTGGTGTAATAGCTTTAAGTTCTGTTTTAATAGCGTCACTTACTTCTAAAGTGTCAATAAAATTAGAGATAGACTGTTGTGTAATGGCTGTGTTAGTTCGGGTTAATCCTTTTAGCACTTCGTACGGATTAGGATAGCTTTCCCGACGTAAAATAGTTTGAATAGCCTCAGCTACAACTGCCCAATTTTGTTCAAGATCTTCAGCAAATTTTGCTTCGTTTAATAATAATTTGTGCAAGCCTTTAAGTGTCGATTTAAAGCCTATAATGGTATGCCCAAAAGGCACGCCAATATTTCGCAATACAGTACTATCAGTTAAATCGCGTTGTAATCTTGACAACGGAAGCTTTGCAGATAAGTGTTCAAAAATAGCATTAGCAATACCTAAGTTTCCTTCACTGTTTTCAAAATCAATAGGATTTACTTTATGTGGCATTGCCGAACTACCTACTTCACCTTTTTTAATTTTCTGTTTAAAATACTCCATAGAGACATAAGTCCACATATCTCTATCTAGATCTATAATAATAGTATTGATACGTTTTAAGCAATCAAACAAAGCAGCCATGTGGTCATAATGCTCTATTTGAGTTGTTGGAAACGAATGGTGTAAGCCTAACTTTTCGTTTACAAAACGAGCTCCAAATGCTTTCCAATCTATATCTGGGTATGCCACATGGTGTGCATTAAAATTACCAGTAGCACCACCAAATTTTGCAGCATTTGGTATAGTATTCAACACTTTAAATTGTGCTTCTAGACGAATCACAAAAACGTTTAGTTCTTTACCTAAGCGTGTTGGAGATGCTGGTTGGCCATGAGTTCTAGCCAACATAGGAATATCCTTCCATTCTAAAGCTAATTCTTTTAAACACTCCAATACACTTTTATATTCAGGTACATAGCTGTTGTTCAAGGCGTCTTTTATGCTTAAAGGGACTGCTGTGTTATTTATGTCTTGTGAGGTTAATCCAAAATGGATAAACTCTTTATATTCAGATAAGTTTAATTTGTCAAATTGCTCTTTAATAAAATACTCAACAGCTTTTACATCATGATTGGTAACACTTTCAATATCTTTAATAGCCAGAGCATCTTCCGTTGAAAAATTGTTATAAATAGCTCTTAAGTTCTTAAACTGATTAGCATCAAAACCCGAAAGTTGTGGCAAAGGAATTTCACATAAATCGATGAAATATTCTATTTCAACAAGCACTCGATATTTAATTAATGCTTCTTCTGAAAAATATAAAGCTAAAGGTTCAGTTTTACTTCTATAACGACCATCAATTGGAGAAATGGCATTAAGTGTTGATAAGGACATATGTTGCGTTGTTTTTTAAAGATGCAAAGATAAGTATTTGATTTACGATTTGCGATTTTTTAATTTACGATTTTTTTATACCAAGAAATGATTACTTTTATTGGTGTAAAAGAAGATATTATATTGAATAATTAACACTTATAAAATGAATAAAATAGTACTATTTGCAATAATAATTTTCACTCAAAATATGTTTTCACAATCTTATAAAAAGTCCGAACCCTTTACACATACTTTTTCTATTGTCGCTAGAGATTCGGTTACTGGAGATATAGGTGTTGCTGTACAATCACATTGGTTTAGTGTTGGCTCTACGGTAACTTATGCTAAAGCTGGAGTAGGTGTTGTAGCTACACAATCTTTAGTCAATCCAAGTTATGGACCAAAAGGATTGGCATTAATGAAACAAGGTTTGTCTCCTCAACAAGCTCTGGATGTTTTAATTGAAAATGATTCAGGCGAAATGTACAGACAAGTCGCTTTTTTAAATGTAAAAGGTGAAGTTGCTACACATACAGGAAGCTTATGCATTGCCGAAGCTGGCCACAGACAAGGTAAAAACTTTTCTGTTCAAGCAAATATGATGTTAAATAATACAGTTTGGGATGCTATGGCAACAGCTTTCGAAACTACAAATGGAAGTTTAAGCGAACGCATATTAGCAGTATTAAAAGCTGCTCAAAACGAAAAAGGAGATATTCGAGGTAAACAATCGGCTGCTATATTAATTGTTAGAGGAGAAGCAACAGGAAATGCTTGGGAAGATACTATTATGGATTTACGTGTAGAAGATAACCCAAACCCTATTCAAGAATTAGAGCGATTAATAAAGATTCATAAAGCTTATGATTTTATGAATAAAGGTGATTTGGCTATGGAAGATGGAAACTCTAAAAAAGCAGAACAATTATATTTAGAAGCACAAAATTTATTCCCAGAGAATATTGAAATGAAATATTGGTATGCTATAAATTTATTAAATAATAAAGATTTTGAAAAAGCAAAACCAATTTTAAAATCTATTTTTAAAGC
>JAADHG010000006.1 GCA_013151975.1 Chlorobiota bacterium
TATTGCAAAAACACGTCAACAGTTACAAGGGTTGAGTACGATTATAATTTTAGTAATGTCTGCAATAGGAGGAAGCATGGTACCTTTATTTGTAATGCCTGCAATTATGCAGAAAATTGCTGTTGTAAGTGTAAACTATTGGGGCATTCAAGGGTTTTATGACATCTTCTGGAGAAACCTGCCAATAATTGAAATAGTTCCAAAAATGAGTGTTTTAGTTGGTATTGGTTTAATAATGACCATAATTTCGGTAAGACTATTTAAAAAGAATATTTTAAAACTTATTTATGCTTAGAGTAGTTTTATTACCCATGCACAGTTTCACTTTTCCCTAAGTTTTTCATAATCTTAGCTTCATAATCAAGCAGTTCCTGCCATTTTGTATTCACGTCATTGAGCTCGCCATATTGTCTAGCAAACCCTAAAAACATAGTGTAGTGACTGGCTTCACTTATCATGAGCTTTTTGTAAAACTTAGCCAATTGCTTGTCTTGTAATTCTTCTGAGAGTAATCTGAAGCGTTCACAACTTCTCGCCTCTATTAACGCTGCATATAATAAGCGGTGCACTAATTGTGTAGTTCTACTTCCGCCTTTAGGAAAGAATTTTATGAGTTGCAATACATAATCGTCTTTTCGGTCTCTGCCTAAAGTCCAACCGCGTTCCAGAATAAGATCATGTACCATTTTAAAATGACTCATTTCTTCTTTTACCAGTTCTATCATTTCTTTAACCAAATCCGTATATTCAGGAAAACTTACGATTAATGAAATAGCTGTACTTGTTGCTTTTTGTTCACAAAAGGCATGGTCGGTAAGAATTTCTTCTATATTTTTTTCTACAATGTTTACCCAACGAGGATCTGTTGGTAGTTTTAAACCTAGCATAATTAAAAGATAACAAATTCATTAATAACTTTAAAGGTACCATCTTCATAAACGACTAATGAGTAGCGATACAATCTGTCTTTTGCTTCTGGATAGTAATCAAAATTAAATGTCAAACTATTACTTGAGTTTGTATTTATAAGTTCAAAGTCTAATAAAATAACATCATTTAAAATACTGTATTTAGAAAAGTCGTGTTGTACAAAAAAATCTTTATCAATTAACTTAGAAAATATTTCAACTCCATTTTTACTTACAGTCAGTTCTACATTAAACTCTCTATAATAATTTTTGAAATGTATAGAGTCTTTTTTAAATTCTCTGAGAATATTTTTTTCCATATCGGAATAAAATTTTGATCTAATTCTAAAACCATTACTTAGAATAGTATCAGTAATAACTTCAGTATATACTTTTGGGAAGTACTCTATCTTTTCAAAAAAAGATTTAGAGAGGTTACTGTCTTCAATTTTTTCTTGATGTGCTTGATTAACCCTGTGTTTACCATCACAACTAGTAAAACACAATATTAGAATGATTAATATAATTGAGAAGTACTTCATTAAATATCTAAATCAAAGGTTTGTCTTAATAAATCAATATTGGGGTTCTTCTCTTTTAGCTTTTCAAATTTTTCCATATCGGTATATGCATACTTTTTTTCTAGCTCATCATTTACGGTAATGGATAAATTGATATCAAAATTTTGAAGTTTTTGTCTTAAAAACCCCAGTAAATCATATTGTTGTCGCTCTACTTCAACCTTATTGGTCTCATTTGGGAATTCTAACTTGATAGTAGTTTCACTTAGCTTTGGAGTATCTATACTTAAAATAGAGCTTAGATTGTACTTCCCTTGGTCTTCAATCTTTTTTACATAGGCGTTCCAAACAGTTTGCATTTGTGCTTCTGTAAAAGATTCTTTTGGTAAGTCGTCGTCTTCAAGAATCACATCCATTTGTTTAATAAGATGCTCCTTTTTTTTCTTTATACTACTTAATGATAAACCGGAAGTACTTTTGCTTTGCCTATTTAATATAATTTTTGGGCGTTCTGCAACTATCTTTTCAGCTACTTCTGTTTGCGAAACTTGTACTACTGAATTTTCGACCTCAATATTAGAAGTGATTGGTTCTTCTACAAAATCTTCATCGGTTACAACAACTACATTTTCTTGAGGCAGGTTTACCTTTATGTGAGGAATTCCCTTAGTCTTGAAATACGATGCAGGAATTATAAAATGCTTACCGTTCTTTTTTTTTTCTCCATCAAAAGTGATAGAGGCAAGTTGCATAAGGCATAATTCAACAAGTAAACGTTGATTTCGGCTTGTTTTATATTTTAAATCACAGTCGTTGGCAAGCTCTATACCTTTAAATAAAAATTCTTGAGTTGTTTTTTGTGATTGTTCTAAATATTTTGCCTTGGTTTGTTCACCTACTTCTAGCAAAGCGATAGTTTCTGGTGTTTTACAAACAAGCAAGTCTCTAAAATGTGATGCTAAACCAGCAATAAAATGATGACCATCAAAACCTTTTGATAATGTGTCATTGAATTGTAACAGTAATTCGGGAATATTATTTTCTAATATTAAGTCTGTACTTGTAAAATAGGTATCATAATCAAGTACATTTAGGTTTTCTGTAACTGCTTGTCTCGTTAAATTTTTACCAGTAAAGCTAACAACGCGATCAAATATTGATAACGCATCTCGCATGGCTCCATCAGCTTTTTGAGCTATAATATGAAGCGCATCATCCTCAGCATTCACTTCTTGTTGCTCTGCTATATACTTTAAGTATTCCTTTGTGTCTTTAACTGTAATTCTTTTAAAATCAAATATTTGGCAACGAGATAATATAGTTGGAATGATTTTGTGTTTCTCTGTGGTAGCTAAAATAAAAATACAATGTTTTGGGGGCTCTTCTAAGGTCTTTAAAAAGGCATTAAAGGCAGCTTGTGAAAGCATATGTACTTCATCAATAATATACACTTTATATTTACCTACTTGAGGAGGGATACGAACTTGATCCGTAAGATTTCTAATATCATCAACCGAGTTATTTGAAGCGGCATCCAATTCAAAAATATTAAATGCGTAATCTTCATCTTTAGTCTCCTCACCATTTTGATTAATCATTTTTGCTAGAATACGAGCACAGGTTGTTTTACCAACACCACGTGGTCCTGTAAACAATAAAGCTTGCGCTAAATGATTGTGTTCAATGGCATTTAATAGCGTATTGGTAATAGCTTGCTGCCCTACAACATCCTTAAAGGTTTGTGGTCTGTATTTACGAGCTGATACAATAAAGTGTTCCATTGAAAAAACTTAGAATAGCAAAGTTAAAAAATCAACGTAAAATTAAGAATTAAGAGGTATAAAATTAAAATGACTTATTAACAATTTGTGTATTTTTGCACATAAGTAAATTGCCTTATCGCTGTTCAATTTATTGAATGGAGGAAAGTCCGAACACCATAGTGCAACATAGTGGTTAACAGCCACCAGTCGTGAGATTAGGAAAAGTGCAACAGAAAGAATGTACAGGTAATGCTGTAGTGAAATCAGGTAAACTCTATGTGGTGCAATGTCATGTAAACCAACGTTTGAGAGTTGCACGCTCGATGTTGGAGGGTAGGCAGCTAAAGTGAATTGGCAACAACTCACTCAGATAAATGATAGGGACTCTTTTGAGTACAGAATTCGGCTTATAGATTTACTTACATAAAATAAGTGCGGCATTTATTGCCGCACTTATTATTAATGTTGGTAAGTTAGATTAATTATTCTCCTTCTGAATCATCAGATTCTATTTTGGCAGCAACTTTCTGCATTTCTAGATAGATAGGTAAATTATCCCAAAACCCTTCATATCTCACAATTTTACCGTCTTTAAATTGGAACGAGAGGTGAAGAGGTAATGTAATTTCTGTATCACTTCCTTTAACTTTTCCAACCCAAGTTGGCCATGTGTTTACCCAAGTACTACCGCTTTTTGTAATAACCATTTCTGGATAGATTGAATCTTTAAAAGTGAACATGGCAAAATCCGCTCTACTTTTTTTGTTAGCAGCAGTCATTTCATCTGGAGATATAGCTTTTGAAGAGTTTACAAAAACTTTTGCGGTGTCATTATAAAATGTTCTTGCTTCATCATAATTCCCTTCTTCCACAAGTTGGTATAATTGTTTAACAGTATCAATTTCTGCCGATTCATCAAAATACCTTTGTTCAGTTTGCTTGCATGAAGCAAAGAGGATTACTGTTAACCCTAATAAGATTAGTTTTTTCATTTTTTATTGTTTTAATGTTGATTAATATTCATTTTAATTTATACCATAGAGCATGTTAAAATAAATCTAGAGCAGAAACAAAAAATAAATAAGTAGAAAATCAAAATAGAGAGAGAGGACTCTTAGAGAGAGTTCTAAAATACTGAAAAAAAGGGAATTATAAAAATATAATTGATTTATAATATGTTACTGAAGTTCAAAAAAACTAAACATATTCCCACCGTAGCTTTTGGAGTAGCTAAAATTTTCAAGGTTGGATAAATTTGTATGCTTAGAATGTTCAATTATCAATACACCATTTGCTTCTAGTAAATCATTTGAAAATACAAGATTTGGCACCATTGCAAATTGGTTTTCAGTAAACGCATAAGGTGGATCAGCAAAAATTATTGTTGAAGCTAACTTTGTATGCTCTAAAAATTTGAATACATCACTTTTAATAGTTTTAATAGACATTTCGAATGCACTTGCAGTTTGATTAATAAATTTTATACAGCCAAAATCTATATCTACACAAGTAATTTGGGTAGTGCCTCTTGATGCAAATTCATAACTTATATTTCCTGTTCCAGCAAAAAGATCAAGCACCTTGATATCATCAAAATAATAACGGTTATTAATGATGTTAAATAAGGCTTCTTTTGCCATATCTGTAGTGGGGCGCACAGGTAATTTCTTTGGTGCATTTATACGTCTACCCTTGTATGTGCCAGATATAATTCGCATTAAAAGCTATTTATCAATATGAAATCTCGTTTAAAATCAGGTGTAATTGTACCGCTAATTTTTCTGTTGATTGGGATATCTAAAACAGAAACGTTTCTAATATATTTATAAGCTATATTGTATAAGTCGTCTTTCTTAGCGATTTGCCCCAAAAGTACTAATGGAAATTCTTCAGGATTAAGTTGTAGTTGTTCGGCAGTAAATAAAATATAGTATATAAAATCTTCCTTTGTTAAATAATCAAAAGTATTATACAGCTTTAGCTTATTGTTTTCTAAAATAATAATTTCAAAATGATTATACGATACATGAACATACATTTTTGTAGAAACAGCATTTTTTTCTAAAACTAAAATATTTTCTATGATAATAGTAGAGAAATGTTTGAACTCAAAAGTTCCAAAACGTTCATATAAATAGTTGTTTATATTTACATAGGGCACATAAACGTTAGCACTATCATTTGCTAAAATTTCGTCGTAAGTAATAAAATCGGTTCTTAGAATTTTCGAGTTGAATTTTAAATAATCTGCTAAATAATCTTCATTCAACAATGGTTTAGGTACAAGTGCAGACAATTCATTGTCATGAATCACTCTTACGGTGTTAAAATTTTGTTGCAAAAAAGACTCTGTATTGAAGTAATGTACAATTCTATCTAGTACAACACTTGGGTTTAGCTTTTTTTCAAATACAACATGTTTGTAAAAAATAAATGTATTTGTAGCGGTATTTAAAACACAAAAAGAAAGTCCACTCAAGCTTACCTGAATGGACAATTCTATATATTCGGATTGGTCTATATTATTGTTCTTTTGATAAATTTTTCGGCCAGTTTCCATTTGTTTTTACTTCTTCCATTGATCCAACTCTAAGAGCATCCCCATTTACACCATCAACTGAAATTACTTGATTTTCTTTTGCAACTAAGTTTTTATCTTGGTCATATAATATAACAGACTTTAGTGCTTTAGCTTCAAAAACTGGAATTTGCATATCGTTTTGTTCTAAAAACCCTGCTTTCAATTCAAATTTAGCTCCTGGTTGTCCAACAGGTAAGTTCATCATGGTTTTATATCTAGTGACCTAGCTTGAAATCTACCAAACAAAGAATCTTTCACAGGAACAAAACCTAAGGTATCAACGATTACTATATCCTTAAACATTTCAATACCACCCATACGACGAGTTTGTTCTTTGTCTAAAATGGTAGAATCACGACGTTGGGTAATTGTAAACTGTGCAGTATCTAGAAACTTAACTAAGTTATCCCAATTACCTTCAAATCTTCCTGTTACTGATCTGTGTGCTAACTCACAATCTCTAATATCCTTTAGAGATTCAATAACAACTAAATAGCGTTTTTCTTTGAGTTGATTAAATTTAATTTCGCCATAAACAGACATAAATGTAGCATAACCAAAATAGGCAATTAAGATCCAAAGTATAACTTTAACTGCAGGTTTTGCTTTAGTTGGTAAATATTTATCGATTACCCAAACGATTCCAATTGTGAGAGCAATTACAACTATAGTTGCAATAATTAATTTTAACATAGTGGTTTTATTAAATTTTAAAAATGGACTAACGCAAATCTACAATTTTTTTTTATTCACGAAAGTTATTGTTAGTAAAAATCATTTTTATCTTTGATAAATACAAATTTAGAACTAATTTTTTAATGAATTCATCAGAATTTTACTCTCTTGTTAAAAATAAATTCCCATTTAAGCCAACACTTAAGCAGGATATTGTATTGCAACAACTATCAGATTTTGTATTTAGCGATGCATCAAATGAAATATATGTTCTCAAAGGCTATGCAGGAACAGGCAAAACAACCATCATAGGAACTATTGTATCTAATTTATGGGAAGCTAAAAAAAGTGCAGTACTTATGGCGCCAACAGGAAGAGCTGCAAAAGTTATTTCTAATTACTCAGGTAAAGAAGCGTTTACTATTCATAAAAAAATATATTTCCCTAAAAAGGAAAAGGGAGGAGCAGTAAAGTTTGTATTGCAACCTAATAAGCATAAAAAAACTATTTTCATTGTGGATGAAGCGTCGATGATTCCAGATACTCCAGGGGAATCTAAATTGTTTGAAAATGGGTCGTTGCTAGACGATTTAATACAGTTTGTGTACTCAGGACATCAGTGTAAGTTGTTATTAATAGGTGATACTGCCCAATTACCACCGGTGAAATTAGATTTGAGTCCAGCATTAAACGAAAGCCTTTTAGAGTTGCATTATAATAAAGAAGTTACCAAAATGGAATTGGATGAAGTTGTACGGCAAGAACAAGATTCTGGTATCCTTTGTAACGCAACTATTTTAAGAGAAGCTTTGGCAGATTCGTTTTATGAAAGTTTTAAATTTAATTTACATGGTTTTAAAGATATTGTGCGTTTGGTAGATGGTTATGAAATAATGGATGCTATTAATGATGCTTATAGCAGCTTAGGAAATGAAGAAACAGCTATAATTGTACGCTCAAATAAGCGCGCCAATTTATATAATGAACAAATACGTTCTAGAATACTATTTAACGAACACGAGCTCACTACAGGAGATTACGTAATGGTTGTTAAGAATAATTATTTTTGGATTAAGCCAACAAGCGAAGCAGGTTTTATTGCTAATGGCGATATTGTTGAGGTTCTAGAAATATTCCATATCAAAGAATTGTATGGTTTTCGCTTTGCCGAAGTAAAAGTGCGTATGGTAGATTACCCCAAAATGTGTCCTTTTGAAACTGTTTTGATGTTAGATACTATTTCGGTTGAAGCACCTTCGTTACCTTACGAAGATTCCAATAGATTATATCAAGAAGTAATGAAGGATTATGAAAATGAAACTTCTAAATATAGAAAGTTCTTAAAAGTAAAAAACAACAAATATTTTAATGCGTTGCAGATTAAATTTTCATATGCTATAACCTGTCATAAATCTCAAGGTGGACAATGGAATACGGTGTTTGTTGAACAACCATATTTACCAAATGGTATAGATAAAGAGTATTTACGATGGTTGTATACTGCAGTGACTAGAGCTAAAGAAAAGTTATACCTTATTGGCTTTAAAGACGATTTTTTTGAAGAAGCTTAAAGGTGAAAATAGCACATAAAGTTTAAATCAATTATAATTTACATTCTCTTAAAAAACTGTACTTTTGATTTAGAAATAAAAATCTCAATGAAAATAATTTCAATGATTCCTGCGCGTTACAGTGCTTCTCGATTTCCGGGAAAACTCATGCAAGACCTTGAAGGAAAAACGGTAATACGTCGCACTTACGAGGCAACTGTAGCTACAAACTTGTTTGATGAGGTGTATGTGGTTACAGATAGTGATACTATCTATAATGAAATTGTTAGTCATAATGGAAAGGCTATAATGAGTAAGAAAGTGCATGAATCTGGTAGTGATCGTATTGCTGAAGCGGTTTTGGATGTAGATTGCGATATTGTGGTAAATGTTCAAGGTGACGAGCCGTTTACTGAAAGAGAAAGTCTTAAAAAAGTATTAGACGTCTTTAAAACTGATGATAATAAGGAAATAGATTTAGCATCCTTGATGGTAGAAATAAAAGATTGGGATGAGATTAAAAATCCAAATACGGTAAAAGTAATAGTAGATCAGCGCAACTTTGCCTTATATTTTTCCAGAAGCCCAATTCCGTATCCACGAGATAAAAATGTAGGAACACGTTATTTTAAGCATAAAGGCATTTATGCATTTAGAAAACAGGCATTAATCGATTTTAGTAACTTACCAATGCAATTTATTGAAGCATCTGAGAAAATAGAATGCATTCGCTACTTAGAATACGGTAAAAAAATAAAAATGGTAGAAACAAATATTGAAGGTGTAGAAATTGATACACCAGAAGATTTAGAGAGAGCAAAACGATTATGGAAATAGATTACTCTAACATAAAGGTTATTGGTTTTGATGCCGACGATACGCTTTGGGTTAATGAAACTTACTATAGGGAAGCCGAAGAACAGTTTGCTAAACTTTTAAGCGCCTATGAGACGGCTAATAAAATTGATCAGGAACTCTTTAAAAAAGAGATGGAGAATCTAGAAATGTATGGTTATGGTATTAAGAGCTTTATATTATCTATGGTTGAAGCTGCTTTAGAAATTTCTAATAATTCAGTTTCACATACTGCGATACAAGACATTTTAAATATTGGCAAAACAATGATTAATAAACCAGTTGAATTGTTAGCTGGTGTAGAAGAGGTATTAGAAACGCTTTCTTCAAAATATAGACTAATTTTGGCAACCAAAGGTGATTTATTAGATCAAGAACGAAAGCTCAAAAACTCTAACCTCACCAAATATTTTCACCATATTGAAGTGTTAAGTGATAAAAAAGAAGCTAATTATTCAAGATTATTGAATCATTTAGATATTAATCCTTCAGAGTTTTTAATGGTTGGTAATTCATTAAAGTCTGACGTATTGCCACTTGTTAATATTAAAGCCCAGGCTATTCATGTACCTTACCATACTACTTGGGAACACGAAAAAGTAAATGAAGAAGACACCAATGGTAAAGTTTATAAAACAGTAAAAAGTATAAGTGAAATTTTACAACTATTGGATAGGTGAGGTATATCGATTTAAATACATGGAATAGAAAACAACATTTTAATCATTTTAGCGGATTGTTAGATTCATCATTTGCTGTAACTGTTCCTTTTAATGTTACAAAAGCATACCAGTTTTCTAAGCAAAATAATATCAGTTTTTTTGCAAAGTATTTACATGATTGTATGAAAGCTATTAATGCAATAGAAAATTTAAGATATAGAATTATAGATGATAAAATTGTTGAATACAATGTGATACATGCTTCGCCAACATTGATGAGAGCTGATAAAACTTTTGGTTTTTCATTTATTGATTTTGATGATGATTTACAGGTGTTTATAAAAAATTTTGAAGCCGAAAAAAAGCGTATTCAAAACTCAACAGATTTGTTCCCTCCTAAGAACAGTATAGATTGCATCTATTGTTCGGCTATGCCATGGTTACATTTTGTGGCACATAAAGAACCGTTTTCTGGAGAAAATGATTCAGTACCTAAAGTTGCATTTAGCAAGGTTGAACGTATAGACAATGCTTTAATGATGAATGTAGCAATTAATGTAAATCACGCACTGGTTGATGGTTATCATGTTGCATTATTTACTGAAAAGTTTCAAGAAAATTTAGATAAATAAATATTTTTAGTAGTACTTTTATTTTGTTAAAGAAAGAAAATTAAATGAGTTATAAAAATTTTCCGATGGTGCCAAGAGTAATTTTTGGTCGAGGTAGTTTTAATCAGTTAAATGATATTATTGCCCCAAAGCGAATCAATACAAAAGCACCTTTCATTTTTTTTATAGATGATGTATTTAAAGGACAAGCTTCGTTAACTTCAAGAATACCCTTGTCTTATGATGATAGGGTAATATATATATCAGCCGATGAAGAGCCCAAAACATCGCAAGTAGATGCTTTGGTTGAAGAAATTATTTTAACCACTAACGCGCGTCCTTCTGGGATAATAGGAATTGGTGGTGGTACTATATTAGACCTAGCTAAAGCTGTGTCTATCATGTTAACAAACAATGGAGAGACTAGCGATTATCAAGGTTGGGATTTAGTAAAAAATCCTGCAATATATCACGTAGGCATCCCTACTATTTCAGGGACTGGAGCAGAAGTGTCTAGAACAACGGTTTTAACGGGGCCAGAGAAGAAACTCGGAATAAATAGCGATTACACTACTTTTGATCAAGTTGTTCTAGATCCTGAATTAACTAGGGATGTGCCAAAGGAGCAATGGTTTTATACAGGAATGGATTGTTATATTCATTGTATAGAATCACTTAATGGT